>JAYTBL010000406.1:0-10432 GCA_043736975.1 Polyangiaceae bacterium | reverse complement strand
GCGGAAGGGAAGCTCCCCAGGGCAACACGTGGAAGGCTCCTCGCGAGCGCGGGATAGGCGTCGAAGAGCGCGTGGACGGAGGCCGGAGGAGGCGAAGGCCGAGGCGCGGGCGCCGCGTCGGGCTCGTCGGGCTCGTCGAGCTCGTCGAGCGGTACCGGCGCCGGCGCGGGCGCGGTGCTCGTCGTCCCGCTTCGCCCGCAGCCGAGGAGCACGGTACTCCCTGCGAGGAAGGCGCGCCGTCCGAGCGAAGCGGGCATCGACGATGGAACGTTCCGCCGCCCCGAGCTCTTCCCCGAGCGGCGCGCTCAGCCCGCGAGCAGCGGGAAGGTCACGCCGATGGCCCACGCGAAGGCGATCGCGTTCGCGATCGCCGCGACCCACGGATGCCCGGTGCGCTGGTAGGCCCAGCGGCTGAACAGCCCGTAGAACACGAAGAACACCAGGATCACCGGCACGATGATCACGAGGAAGAAGAGGCGCTGGAAGTCGAGCGCCACCGCGATCGCCAGCGAGACCAGGAACGCGGCCTTGGTCGCGGGGTAGGCGCCGCGCGCCGCGCGAGCGCCGCGGGTGAGCCACTCGTCGGCGAGGAAGAAGGGCAGCGTGCCCGCGAGCGTGGCCGCGACCAGGAGGAACCGACCACGCCCCGGGACGAATGAGGTCACGTGCTGGTCCATCGCCGTGCCGAAGACGCCGATCGCGAAGAAGGTCAGCGCCGCCGCGGCGCTCGCCAGGCGGATGCGCGAGGCGCTCGGGCCGTTGCTCGCCGCGCGCCCGCGTCTGCGCTCCCACCAGAGGTAGCCGCCGGTGAGCAGTCCGTAGAGCGCGAAGTGGGCGGCGAGATAGTCGGCCACCAGCACCGGCAAGAAATGCGTGGGCAGCACGCGCAGGAGCAGCGGCGTCAGGACCGCGGGGGCGAGCAGCGGGAGCCAGAGCCTTCGCCAGCTCGGCCCGGCGCCCGCCTTGGCGACGGTGACCACGGGCAAGAGTCGCGACAGCGGCCGCGCCAGGAGGACGATCCCGAGCAAGAGGAGGAGGACCCAGCCGCCGCGCGCATCGAGGTAGGGCGGGGAGGGGCGCGCCACCCCGAAGCTCGCGTCGAGCCAGGCCAGCGCCTCGCGCATGCTGGCGCGGCTGTAGAGCACGCTCACGTGCTCGGCGTGCGCGCTGAACGCGATGCGCCGGCCGGCGCCGCGCGCGAGGTCGCCGTAGGTCACGGCGGGGCGCGCGGCCTCGGGCGCCGTCGCCAGGCCCACCGCGCGCAGTCCCTCGGCCTTCGGCATGCTCTCCCAGTCACCGACCACGACCAGGAGGTTGCGCGGGCGATCCGCGGTCACGGTCGGCGAGAACATCGAGACCGCGATCGTGGCCTCGACGTCGGGCGTCTCCTGCGCGAAGCGCACCACGATGTCGGAGGCCATCGAGTGGCCGAGCACCGCGAGGCGACCGTCGCCGAGCCCGCGTGACCGGCGTACCACCGACGGTCGAGGCTTCGATCCTCAGGTCGCGGCTGGTGGCGAGCAGCGCGCTCAGCGCCAGCGCGATCGCGGAGACCGCGATCAGCGCGAGCAGGGGATCGATCAACCGCCGCATCGAGCGCCCGTTACCACACCTTCAGCGGGGCGGCGCCGGCGCCGGCGCCGGCGTGCGCTCGATGCCGCCGCGGACCGATTCGAAGATCACTCTCGCGCGCTCGGCGCAGGCGTCCCAGTCGACGTTGCGCTTGTCGGCCACGTTGTAGTCGGGCTTCGCGATCTTGTCGGGCGCGAGCCGGAAGAGCGGCGCGAGCAGGCCCTCGAGGAGCATGACCGTCACCTCCTCGTTGTCGCTCTCGGCGTCGGTCACCGCGGTGGGGCCTGGGCCGAGCCCGAAGTTCATGCGCCCGCGCCGCTCGCGGGGCGCGACCAGCCAGTGACAGACGTCGTGGAGGAGCTTCTCGGTGTCGCAGCCGTGGTCGAAGCCGAGCTGGAACGCGCGCCCGTCGTAGCCGACCGGCTGCGCGAAGAACGGCGCCTGGCCCTGCTCGCTCCCCTGCAAGGTGACCACGCGCACGCCCTTCCCGGTGGTGGCGCACGCCCACTTGCGTAGCTCGGTCCAGCGGGTGCCGCAGGGGACCCGGCTCTTTTCGTCGAGGCAGCAGGGGCGACGGTTCGTATCCACGCGGAGATTGTCGTAGAAGGCAGCATGGCTCGCAAGCACGCGGTCGCATCGGCGATCACTTCCGTGGACATCCTGCTCTCGCCGCGCAAAGCGAGCTCCGAGAGCGAGGTGCGCGTCGCCGCCGCTCGCGCCGCCAAGATCACGCTCGGTGACGTGCAGGGGCTGCGCGTCGTCAAACGGTCGATCGACGCGCGGGGCCGCGGTCCGCGCGTGCAGCTGCGCGTCGAGCTCTCCACCGACGCGCCCTTCTCGCCGCCGGTGACGGCGCCTCCGGTACTGAAGAACGTCAGCAAGAAGCCCACGGTGGTGATCGTGGGCGCCGGTCCGGGCGGCCTCTTCGCGGCGCTGCGCTGCATCGAGCTCGGCCTGCGCCCGTTGATCGTCGAGCGCGGCAAGGACGTCCGCGCGCGCCGGCTCGATCTCGCGGCCATCACCCAGCGCGGCGAGGTCGATCGCGACAGCAACTACTGCTTCGGTGAGGGCGGCGCCGGCACCTACAGCGACGGCAAGCTCTACACGCGGAGCGGCAAGCGCGAGGAGATCGCGCGCATCCTGGAGACGTTCGTGGCGTACGGCGCGAGCCCCGACATCCTCGTCGATGCGCACCCGCACATCGGCACCAACAAGCTCCCCGAGATCATCGCCGCGATGCGTGAAGGCATCCTGCGGGCGGGCGGCGAGGTGCGCTTCAACGCGCGGGTCACGGGCCTGGTGGTCGCGGGCGACCGGATCCGCGGCGTGACGTTGCACGACGGCACCACGCTCGACGCCCTGCGCGTGGTGCTCGCGACCGGCCACTCGGCGCGCGACGTCTTCGAGCTGCTCGCGGCGCAGGGCATCGCCATCGAGCGCAAGGACTTCGCGATCGGCGTGCGGGTCGAGCATCCGCAGTCGTTCGTCGACGAGATGCGCTACCGCACCAAGGAGCGCGGCGCGTACCTCCCGCCTGCGAGCTACTCCGAGGTGGTGCAGGTCGAGGGCCTGGGGGTCTACTCGTTCTGCATGTGCCCGGGCGGGATCATCGCGCCCTGCGCCACCGCGCCGGGGGAGATCGTCACGAACGGGTGGAGCCCGAGCAAGCGCAACAATCCGTTCGCGAACTCGGGCGTGGTGGTGGAGGTGCGCGGGCCCAAGGGCGAGGGCGGGGCGCTCTCGGGCATCGACTACCAGCGCCTGGTGGAGCGCGCGGCCTTCGAGGCGGGCGGCGGCGGGCAGGTCGCGCCCGGGCAGCGGCTCGTCGATTTCTGCGAGGGCAAGCTCTCGAGCGATCTGCCGACCTGCAGCTATCCGCCAGGCCTCGCGTCGGCGCGCGTCGACCAGGTGCTGCCGCCGGAGATCGCCGAGCGCCTCCAGCAGGGGCTCCGGCTCTTCGGCAAGCGGATGCGCGGCTACTACTCGAACGACGCGGTGGTGGTCGGGGTCGAGTCACGCACCTCGTCCCCCGTCCGCATCCCGCGCGACGCCGTGACGCTCGAGCACCCTACGGTGCGCGGGCTCTTCCCGTGCGGCGAGGGCGCCGGCTACGCGGGAGGGATCGTGTCGGCCGCGATGGATGGCGAGCGCGTGGTCGAGCGCCTGGCCGCGCTCTACCCGGCCTCCACGCCCTGACGCGGCCGTGCTAGCGATGGAGCATGGTCGACGTCTCCCGCATCGCGCTCGCCGCTGAACACGCCGTGGAGGGCTCCTTCGCGCGCCTCGGTCGCTACCTCGCGTTCGCGCCCATCTCGAGCGATCCCGAGGCGTCGGGTCGGGTCGCCGAGCTGGCCGAGGTGCTCCGCACCGACCTCGCCGCGCTCGGGCTCTCCCGCGCGCGCGTCCTCGCGCTGCCCGACTCGCTCCCGTGCGTGGCCGCGGAGTGGATGAGCGCAGGCCCGACCGCGCCCACCGTGCTCGTCTACGGTCACTTCGACGTGCAGCCCGTGAAGGGCGAGGCCTGGAGCACGGCGCCCCACGCGCTCGTTCGCAAGGGCGACCGCCTGTATGGCCGCGGCTCCGCGGACGACATGGGGGGCTGGCTCAGCCACCTCGTCGCCATCGAGGCGTGGCTGAAAGAGACCGGCTCGCTGCCCTGCAACCTCAAGCTCCTCCTCGAAGGTGAAGAGGAGATCGGCAGCCCCAACCTCGCGCGCTACATGGATGCCTTCCCGGACGCGTTCGACTCCGACGCGATGGTCCTCACCGACTGCGAGAACCCGGGCGTCGACATCCCCGGGCTCACCGTGAGCCTGCGCGGGCTGCTCGAGGTCGAGGTGTCCGTGACCAGCGCGCATAGCGACGTGCACTCGGGGCTGTGGGGCAACGTCGCGCCCGACCCGGCGACCACGCTCATCGCGCTGCTCGCGCGCCTGATCGACGAGGACGGTCGCCTCCGCCTCGCGCGCCGCGCGATCGATCCCGCGTGGCTCGCGAGCTCGCGCGAGGTCCCGCTGAACGCCGAGGTGATTCGCAGCGGCGCGCGCCTGCTCGACGGCGTCGACCCGCTGCCCGATCGCGATCTCACGCCTGCTGCCTGGGCCTGGCGCGAGCCCGCGGTGACGGTGCTCTCCACCACGTTCCCGGCCCCTGGCACCGAGAAGAACGCCATCCGCAAGTCGGCGTCGGCGAAGCTGAGCCTGCGGATCGCGCCCGGTCAGACCGCGCCCGAGCTCTTCGCGGCCGTCTCCGCCGAGCTCCGCCGCGACGTGCCGGGCGGTCTCGCGGTCACGATCACGAGCCTCCCCGGCGCCGCGTCGTCATGGGACTACGTCGCGGCAGGCCCCGCGTTCGAGGCTGCCGACCGCGCCTACGAGAAGGCGTGGGGACGCGCGCCGCTGCGCGTCGGGCTCGGCGGCTCGATCCCGTTCGTGGCCCTCTTCGGGAGCCGCTTCTCGCGCTTGCCGCTGATCCTCAACGGCGTCATCGATCCCGACACCGGCGCGCACGGCCCCGACGAGTCGATGCACGTGGGCGTCTACACGCGGACCGTGAAGGCCAACGTGCACCTTTACGCGGAGCTCGCGACCGCGCTCCCGAAGATCCCCGCGTAGCGTACGGCGGAAGGTCCAATTCGTGACGACCGGTCAGCGTCCGCAGGCGATACCCCAGAAGCCAGCGAAGCCCGTCGGTCCGCCGAACTTCGCGACGGTCCCGAGGCGCGCGCCGGTCGTCGCGTCGAAGGACTCGAGCGTGCCCGTCCCGCCGAAGATGGCCGGCGAGCTGACGATGATCCGGCCGCCCGTCGCCTCGCCGACGCCGAAGATGTAGCCCGAGTAGCCGGCGAGCGTGACCGCGCCGCTCGCCGACACGATCTGCGTGTCCTCGTAGCGCGCGGTGAGCGCGCCGGTCGACCCGGCGCCGATGCTGTACGAGCTCGACGCGCCGAGGCTCGTGCCCGACGGCGTGCCGGCGTTGATCGCGCTCTCGCCTCCGTAGCGTGTGATGGTCTGCGAGTCTTCCGCGAGGACGAAGATGCCGTCGTCGCTCGCGGTGACCGCGCGACAGCGCACCGTGGTCCCGGTCGCGATGCCGGTGGTGAGCGAGACCTTCGTCACCGTCTGGTACGGGTTGCCCACGTTGGTGTTGCAGAGCCACATGGCGCCGTCCTTGACCCCGATCGACGTCATCTCGGAGAGGAGGGGCTTGCCGCTCTCGGTGAGGCTCGGACCGAGGACCTGGGTGCCGCTCACGAGATCGATCTTCATCATGCTGCGGCCCACGCCGGTCTCGACCAGCGTGAGGCAGGTGTTCGGGCCAACCGACATCGTCGGATCGGTCTTCGGCGGCGGCGGTTTCTGATCGTCGGGCGGTGGCGCCGGCGGCGGCAGGATGACCGGAATCGGGATGTCCCGCCCGCCGGGAGGGATCGCCTGATCGTCGGCGCCCTCGCCCACCGTCGCGGCTCGACCACCACAGGCCATCAGTAGGCCCGCCACGGACACCAGCAACCCCGCACGAAGGATATTCAGCATCGCTCGCCTCCCAGGCAACAGCAATACACGCTCCGTGCCACACCGCATTTTACGCCGTATCAGAGCGCCGCGGGCCCGATCCCGTGGCATGGGCGTCGCGCTGGCACAGCCAGGCGCACTCGACTTCCTCGCCCAGCGCGCCGTCGATCGCGCCCGCCAGGCGCGGCGAGCCTACTCGCCCTTCGGCGTGTCGCTGCGCCCGCGGTGCTGAGGCCGTGGCGCTTCGGAGGCTCCGTCGCGCGGGGCGGGCGCGGGCTGCGGCGTTGCCGGCGAGGGCGCGGGGCGTCGTCGCTCCCACTGCGAGTGCTGCGCCTGCGGGCGGTCCCCCTGCGGGCGGTCCCCCTGCGGGCGATCCGCGTGCGGACGTGAACGTTGTCCCGGCGACGGCTGCCCACGCGGATGCTGCCCTTGCGGATGCGGGCCACGCGGCCGCTGTCCCTGGGGTCGCTGCGCTCCTTGGGGTCGCTGTCCCTGGGGCCGCTGCTCTCCTTGGGGTCGCTGTCCCTGCGGTCGCTGCTCTCCTTGGGGTCGCTGCTCTCCTTGCGGTCGCTGCTGTCCCTGCGGCCCCTGCGGCCCCTGCGGTCGCTGCGGCTGCTGGGAGCGTTGCTGCTGCGAGGGCGGGCCGCTTCGCTGCGGGCCGCCGCGCGGGGCGTCGCGGAGGAGGTGCCGGAAGAACTTCAGGCCCTCGTCCTTGAGCCCCTGGTAGACGGGCGCCTCCTTCTTCGGCGCCCCGCCGCGCGACTGCTGCGGCGGCGCCGAGCGCGGCCCGCGGCTCGTCTCGGGAGGTCCGCCGCGGAGGCCGAGCGCGTCGCGCCGCCTCCGCTCGTCGTGGTTGGCATCGCCGATGAGCTCGAGCACCGACGCCGTGTTCGCGGCCCGCTCGGCCACCCGGAAGTCGCCGCGCAGCCGCGTCTCCGGCGTGAGCAGGTTCTGCTCGTGCAGGCTCCACATCTCCTCCGCGAGCGGGAGGCGCCGCCCCGCCGGGACGTGCCGCGCGAGGAAGCGGTGCAGGTTGTCGACGTCGCGGATCAGGAGCTTGCGGGCATTCGTGTTGTGCGCGCTGTCGATGGACTGCGGAAAATCGATGATCACCGGTCCGTCCGCGGCGATGAGCACGTTGAACTCGGAGAGATCGCCGTGCACCACGCCGGCGCAGAGCATCTGGACCGCGGCACGAATGAGCCGATCGTACATCGCGCGCGCGCTCGCGGCATCGAACGGGAGATCGCCCAGCCGCGGGGCGGGGTTTCCGTCCGCGTCGGTGACGAGCTCCATGAGGAGCACGCCCTCGATGAAGTGGTAGGGCACGGGTACGCGGACCCCCGCGGCATGCAGGCGATGGATCATGTCGACCTCGGTCGATCGCCACGCGGCCTCGTCTTTCTCGCGGCCGTGCTTGGAGCGGTTGGCGATCGCCCGCTGGTCGCGCGTGTTCCTGACCTTGCGGCCCTCCGTGTACTCGGCGCGGTGCTTGAAAGAGCGGTTCTGCGCGTCCTTGTAGATCTTCGCCACGGCGTACCGGCCGCCCGAGACGACCAGGTAAACGTGGGCCTCCTTGCCGCTCATCAGCGGCCGGACGACCTCATCGAGGACGCCGTAGTCGAAGAGCGGAACGAGGCTTTCGGGCACACGCATGACGACCGCGGACCATACTCCACTTCGCCGCCCGGTCAGAACACCTTCACGGGGGCGCCGCGGGCGTGGAAGGACTTTCCGGCCTCGGGCGTTTTCTCGGTCTCTCATGGGAACACCGCAGAACGACACGTGGGGACCGCCGGCCGCCGCCGCGAAGGACGAGAGCGGAGCGATGCCGTCCCTTGCCAAGCCGTTCGCGGCCTTCGGCGCGGCGGCAGGTCTCCTCTCGTTCCGATGTTCCTGACCGCCGGCATCGGGGCGCTCGTGGGGAGACGCTGCGTCGCTGGCGCCGCCTGCACAGCCCGCTGCTCGCGCGCGAGGCCGTGATCCTGTGGGTGGCGATCATCACCGGGCTCGCCGGCGCGGCGAGCGGGGGCCTGGTCGGCCTCGTCACGTGGGGCAGCGAGGGCTTCACGCGCTTCGCCGTGGGCGGGGCGTTCGTCGGACTCGTCTTCGTACCGTCCTGCCTCGTGGTGTTCGATGCTGCGAAGCGCGCGGGTCGCGGTCGTCATGGATCGCTGGTCGCGGCGACGGATCGAAGGACCGTGGCGTCGACCGTCCTCGCCGGCATCGCCTTCGCAGGCGCGACCCAGGTGCCGGCGGTTCTCTCTGCCAATATATCGAAGGCGCCCCCGCCGCTCGTCCAGGTCGGTCTCTCGCTCGTCGTCTGCCTCGGCGCCACGGTCGCGATCGCCGCGTGGCTCGAGCGCGCGCCGAGCGGCGAGGAAGACGCGCCCGCCACCGGCGCCGCGGTCGACCTCGGGATCGGGGCTGACCGCTGGGCGCGCACCAGCGACGCTTACTACCGGACCAGCGGCCGGCCCGAGGTCCTCGTCCGCGGATCGACCGAGCGCGCCACCGCGGCGTTCGACGAGTGCGCGCGGGGCCGTCATCGCTCGCTGGTCGTCGCGGCCTGCACCCTCAGCGCGGTGTCGGTGTCGTTCGCGCTTCGCCTCTCGGTGTTCCTGTGAGGCGCCTCGACTGGAAGTGGCTGGTGGCGGCCCGCGCGTATTCCCCGAGCGTGGTGACCAGCCCGCGCGACCAGGAGCTCGGTGATTCACGCCACGCAGAAAGGCCGAAGCTGCCGCCCGAGTTCCCGAAGGCGTCCGCGCCGGCGACGTGCGCGCGATGCAACGACTCCACGCGCCAGGAATGCCGCTCGAAGGGATGCTCTCGGCCGCGGCGCAGTCGGGTCAGCGGGCCGCCGTCTCGTGGCTCCTCGATCACGGCGTCGACCCCCACGAGCAGGAGGACTCGGCCTACGGGCCGCTCCTGTCTGCCGATGACCATCCCGACATCGTGGCGCTCCTCCTCGAGCGCGGGGCCGCCGAGCCTTCGCTCACCATCGCCGCAATGGCGAACGCCGCGAACGCCGCGAACGCAGTGAACCGTCTCCTGGCGGATGACGCGCCCGTCAATCCCAGGGGCGAATCGCCGCTCGCGGCCGCGGCAGGATCGACGCGAGGCACGGGACCGAGCAAGCGGCTCCTCGCGAGCGATTGCATGACCATCGTGAGCATTCTGCTGAGCCATGGCGCGCCGGTGAGCGGCGATGCGCTCGCGAAGGGCGTGACGGCCGCGGCGCTCGCCCAGGCGAGGAGCGCGAATCCGACCGAGACCAAGCGGCTCGTGGCGCTCGGGATCGACTGGGCCTGGCACGACGGCGAGGACGACGCGGCGCTGCCGGTGCTCGCCGCGGTCAAGCGCGGAGACCGCGACTCGGTCCGCGTGCTCCTCGATGCCGGCGCGCCGGTGGATGTGCACCTCGGCGCTCGGCACGGCGATCGACGGCGCGGCGAACAACGCCGACCAGGCACGCATCGTCGAGCTCCTCGTGGCCCGCGGCGCGCGTGCTCCACGCGCACGGCGGCCGCCGCGCCCAGCGCCCAGGGCTCTGAAGGACCGGCCGTCGCGGCCGCGAATCGCTGACAACGCGTGCTCGTTGATCGCCACGGCTGCTACCCTCCACCACCATGAGCCGGGCCGAACCACTCTCGAGCGCCGACGAAGCGCTGAGCCGCGCCTGCATCGACGGTGACGTCGATCGCGCGGCCGAGGCGCTCGCTCGCGGCGCCCATCTCGAGCTCGGGGGCACGTCGCTGGTGCTCGCCGCGACGCGCGGGCACGCGCGGCTCTTTCGCTGGCTGCTGGAGCGCGGCGCCGACCTTCCGCCAGGCGCGCGGGCGTTCTTCGAGGCCATCACGCACGATCAGGTCGGCGTCGTCACGCTTTGTCTCGAGGCGGGGCTCACCGTCGACGACGTCGACCCGAGCACGGGTCGCCTCCCGCTCGCGACCGCGGTGGGCGCGGGCGCGGCGCAAGTCGTCACGCTGCTCTTGCGGCTCGGCGCGGCGGTCGATGCCGCCGCCCCCGCGGACGGCAAGGCCGCGGTTCACGCCGTGGCGCGCATGCCGGCCAGCGCGTACGCGAAGGGCGTGGCGACCGCAATCATGAGCCGCCTCTTCGAGGCTGGCGTGAAGGTCGCCGCGGTCGACGCGCACGGGCAGACGCTGCTGCACGAGGCGTGTGGCAACGGCGCGCTCCCGGCCGCGATGCTCGAGGTGCTCCTCAGCCTCGACATCGCGATCGACGCCAGGGACACGTGGGGCAGCACCGCGCTCTGGGTCGCCGCCCACGGCAGCCGAATCGATCTCGTGACGGTGCTGCTCGCGCGCGGCGCCGATCCCAAC
>JAYTBL010000405.1:0-4390 GCA_043736975.1 Polyangiaceae bacterium | reverse complement strand
GCAAACCGTGCAGGCGAAGAAGCGGGTAACGCGGAGGAGGCACCATGGCCGCGAGGCGAGCAGCGGAGGCTCCAGCTCGTGGCGAACTCGTGCCGCCTATGTCAGCAATACCCCAACGGTCTGCAGCAGTGCATTTGTTCGACCACCTCGCCGTGCACGGGAAACGGGTCGACGACGCAAGTGCATCATTGCCCGCCCGGGCTCTGATTCCCCCCAAAGTTTCTGCTACGACATCAGGGGTTGGACGAATCGGCCTCGCCGAGGCCGGGCGTGATCGCGGACTTGGGCTACGCGGCGGTCGCGACAAATCCTGAATATCCGGCAACGAAGCCGCGTCTGTGGGCCATGCTTCATCGCTCCCGAGCTTTCTTCGCAGCTTTTGGCCCTCTGCTCCGTCCCACTGATCCCAGCGGCAATCGGCTGTGGCACGAGCGATGACGGGAGCGGCAACGCTCCCGCACCGAGCGCGAGTACACACCCGCCGACGGGTCAAACGCCGCCGGATGCAGGCCCCCGTAGCTCGCTGGACGCCGGAGCGCCCGACGCGACCGTGGAGGACGCCGCGTCACTGGTCGACGGGGCTCCCGAGCCCGAACCGACGCCGCCACCCGAGCCGAGCGATCCGACATTCACGTCGACCACGACCACCGCCACGCTCTCATGGACGTCGGGTGGTGGGGGCACGAAGTCCTTCCTCATCGCGTGGGGGGGTACGGTGGCGCCAGCCACCTGCACGCTCACGCCGAAGCAGGACTACTCGTTCACCCCGACGTTCACGTTCAAGAACCTGACGCCGGGCAAGACGTATCCCTACCGCCTCTGCGCCGTCGGCGGCACGTCGAGCACCACCGTCGTCTCGGTCGGCATCACGTCGTCGTTCACGACGATGCCTTGACGTCAGGCACGTCGTAGCGGTCCCGAGCTGCCAGGAGCGTGCGCTTGGCCGCGGTAGAAAACTGACGTGGAGCGCGGCAGACGCGCGAACGATGGGTTTCGCGCTTGGCACGCTCACTGCTTCGGCGCACGGGGTGCGCCGACCCCTTACCGTCCTCTCGCTCCTCACCATGCTGGCCGCTTGCTCCTCCAGCAGCCCCGCCGATCCCGCCAGGCCCCCTGAGCCGACCCCGGCGGTCGAGGCCGGCCCCGGCGATCTGGTCCCCGATCCGGCTTGCGCGCCGCCGGCGATCACCTTCAAGCGGTCGCCGATCGCGATCGACCCGCCCCGCGATCACCACTTCACCGCCGTGCACGAGGTCGCGGGCGTTCCGTATCTCTACGTGATGGGCGGCGAGCAGGACGACTTCGCGTTCGTCCACGCGGATATCCAGCGCGCGAAGATCGGGGACGACGGTTCGCTCGGCGCGTTCGAGCCCGCGGGCACCATCCCCAGCGGGGTCGCCGGCTCCGGCTTCGCGGTCGTGGGGGACGACGTCGTCCTCTTCGGCGGCATCACCGGCCCGCAGGGCATCGCCACCGACACCATCCAGTCCGGGCGCTTCGGTGCCGACGGCAAGATCACCGAGTGGAAGACCGCGGCGTCCAAGCTGCCCTCGCGCGTCCTGCACTCGTCGGCGGTCGTGGTCGGTCGCAACGTCTACGTCTTCGGGGGCACGACAGGCACCTCGCCCAGGCCGATCTCCGGCAAGCTCACGGTGAACGCTGACGGCACGCTGACGCCGCTCGTGGCCCTGAGGCCGCTATCGCCGGCGCGGAGCCACCAGGCGGCCTTCGTGGCCCAGGGGGGCGTCTACCTCGTCGGCGGTCTCGACAAGAGCTCGCAGGGGAATCCTCCCTCGCTCAGCGACGTGGTGCGCGCCACGTTCGAGCCCGATGGCACGATCGCCGGCTGGACGAACGTCGGAAAGATCGAGAGCCCGCTCAGCATCTCGGCGGCCGAGCAGGTCGGCTGCTCGATCCTCCTCATCGGCGGCCTCGACGATACCAACGGCGGCCCCTACTCCGACGGCGTGCTTCGCGGATCGGTGCTGAAGGACAACAGCTTCCGCACCGAGAAGGCCCTCTCCGCCAGGGTCTCGGTCGCGCGCGGTCACGTGCACCAGACCCCGGTATACAAGAATCATCTCTACTCGGTGGGCGGCCGCGACAACGAGAGCAAGCAGATCGGCATCATCGACATCGGCACCATCGAGTAGCTACTTCCACGAGCGGTCGTGCACCGTCTCTACCAGCTTGTCGGCCGCGGCCCGCGCCGCGCCGCCACGGCCCGAGACCTTGTTGAAGAGGATCGCGTAGGCGACCGCGCCCTTGCCCGGCGGGCCGAGGACGTAGCCGGAGAGCGCGATTGCGTCATCGAGCGTTCCGGTCTTCGCGCGGACCGCGCGGTGCGAGCGCAGGTCGCGAAAGCGCTTGTGCAGCGTGCCGTCGACCCCGCCGATGGAGAGCTGCGCGACGAACTCGTTCTTGATCCCGGCGTCCTGCCACGCGAAGCGGAGGAGCTTCGCCATGCTGTGCGCGGTGGTGCGGTTCGCGTCGAAGAGGCCGGAGCCGTTCTTCACCACGAAGCCCGTGTCGCCGAGATCGTTCTTCTGCACCCAGCTGGTGACGATCTCGGCGGCGTCCTGGGCCTTCGCGGGGCGGGCCTTGCCCTCGGCGGCGAGCGATTTGAAGATCATCTCCGCGTAGAAGTTGTCGCTGTTCTTGCCCAGCGCATAGAGCAGCGTGGAGAGCGGCTCGGACTCGTGGCGCGCGATGACGCCGCCCTTGCCCTCCTTCATCTCCCTGGCGCCGAGCTTCACGTCGCCGCCGACCTTCAGGCCGCTGTCCTCCATGATGGCGCGGAGCGCGTAGCCGGCGAGCAGCTGCGGATCGTCGACGCGCTTCGTGTAGCGAACGAGCTTGGAATCGACCGCGACCGCGCCGGAGATCTTCGCCGCGAGGCGCCGCCCCCCCTCGCCGGACTTGCTCAGCTCGAGGCCCACCGCGTCGGCGCCGGAGTCCGAGGTCTTGATCGTGCCCTCGACGTCGACGAAGCCCGGCGGCTCGAAGAACGCGACCGCCGGCGAGCCCACGGCTTGCGGGCGCACCGTGAGCGTCACGGTGTTGCCGTTGAGCGCGACGGCGCTGACCGGCGCGCGGAAGTACGCCCACTCGTTCGGCTGCTGCTCGAAGGCGGGCGGCGTGGTCTGCTCGTCGAAGAAGCGCTGATCGACGACGATGTCGCCCTCGACGCGCTTCATGCCGTGCGCCTTCGCCTCCTGCACCATCGCCCACAGATCCTCGGTGTGGAGCGACGGATCGCCGTGCCCCCGCAGCACCAGCCCCGAGGCAGCGTTCGCTTTGATGGTGCCGCTCAGGGTGGTCTGATACCTGTGGGACCCGTGGAGGATCGCGAGGGCCGCCGCAGCGGTGTAGAGCTTTGCGTTGGACGCGGGGTTCACGAGGACGTGCTCGCCGGACTGCGCGAGCACGGCGCCGGTCTCGCAATCCATGACCACGACGCTGACGAGCGCGTCCTTGAGCGAGCGATCGTTGACCAGCGAGCGCACCGCCGACTCGAGCTCCGGCGAACGACCGGCGGAGGCCGCGCCGCCGGCATCGGGCTCGGATCGCGAGACGCGGCCACTCAGCACGAGCGCGGACGCCAAGGCAATCGCGACGAGCGAGGAGAGGAGCGGAGGGACGCGCATCAGGGGCCTTCCTTTACGACGCCCGGGCGCGGCGCGAAAGTCCTGCGGGCGCTGGGAGGGCTCGCGGTGCTGGCCTGCGCGGCGTGCTCCGGCGGAAAGCCGCGGCCGTCCGGGGCAGACCGCCCGCTCGAGATGCTCGTCCCGACCGACGCCGAGACGCTCGATCCACGGCACGCCACCGACGCGGTGGCGCTGCGGGCCACGCGCCTGCTCCACGCCGGGCTGGTCCGCCTCGATCCCGACACCCTCGAGCCGAAGCCCTACCTGGCGAGCGGATGGACGTGGGTCGATGCGCGGACGGTGCGGGTCGAGCTCCGGCCAGGCGTTGTCTTCCACTCCGGCGCCCCCTTCACCGCGCGCGACGTGAGCGCGAGCATCGCGGCGTTCGCGTCGCCCAGGGTCGGCTCGCGCCACGCGCGCGTGGTGGAGGCGATCCGGGAGATCGAAGTGGTGAGCGATCTCGTCATCCTCATCCATCTCCATCATCCGCACGCCACGGTGCTGACCGATCTCGAGGTGCCGATCCTCCGCGCCGACGAGGCGTTCCTGCCGCCGCGTCCCGACGGGTCGCTGGACGGGCTCGGGCCTTACCAGGTAGCGCGCCGCGCCCCCGGAGAGATCGAGCTCGCGCCCGCGAAGGGGGGCGCGCTGCCGGCGCCCGCGCGCAGCGTCACGCTGCGGACCGTGCACGACGAGAACGCGCGCGCGCTGCGCATGCACGCCGGGCGCGCCGATCTGGTGGT
>JAYTBL010000404.1:0-1628 GCA_043736975.1 Polyangiaceae bacterium | reverse complement strand
GGGGATGGGAGCGGGGGATGGGAGCGGGAGGCATTTCGAGCCGAGATGCATCCTACATGTGAGCAAAGCTACGACATCCCAGGGGTCGGGTGAAGTTTGTATCGGGCTGGGCCCGCCTTGATCAACGCAATTCGGAGGGTGGACTTCGCACGTCACGTTCCATGTGCGCTTCCATCCGAGCGACATCGCAAACGAAAGCGATTCGGCCAGTTTCGACGTCTCGGGCGCGGCTCGGCCCCGACCGACCGCGTCCGGGGGGCCGCGAGGTCGTGGGCGAGGGGACACGGACCACCAGAGACGGGGCTCGACCGCGCACAGCGAGAAGGTTTATCGTCTCAGCGTGCCGTCATTCTCCTCGCCGCGGCGACGCGGGAGCGCAAGGCGCGCTGACGGAAGAGCCCCCGGAGCGCGGCTCCTCGCCACTGTGCTCGGCGGCGTCGGCGGCGCGGCCTCGGTCGCGCTCCTCTGGTCCTGTACCACCGTCGACCCCGGCCCGAACTTCGTGGTCCCCGATGAGCAATTCGATGCCGACTTCTTCTTCTGCCGGGTCGAGCCCGAGCTGCTCACGGCGAAGCGGTGCGGGCCCGGCGATCCTGGCGCGGGCGACCCGGGCAACGGCTGCCACTTCAACTCGTCGGCGGTCAGCGGCATGGCGCTCACGAACCACGCGCCGGTCGACTGCGAGGACTTCCGCCCCACGAACCGCGCGCAGATCGGCGCGGGCAGCGGCGCCGAGAGCAACCTCCAGTCGGTCTCGCTCGAGATGAGCCGCGACTACCTCACCGCGCCGCTGTTCCTGCGGCCCACCGGCCAGAACCACCCGCGGACCATCTTCCCGCGCGAGGATCCGATCGCGGACGTCATTCGCCAGTGGGCCCTGAAATGAAGGCGCTCGCCGCGGCGCTCCTCGCGCTGCTCCTCGCGCTGGCGGTTCCGCGCCCGGCGCTCGCCGAGGAGCCCGAGGCGTTCGCTCGCATCGTCGTCGACTCGGCCGAGCTCCGGTCCGGTCCCGGCGTCTCGTACCGCGTCATCTACAACGCGCAGCGCGGTGACACCCTCGCCATCGACGGCCGCCAGGGCGCGGGCTTCTGGCTCCGCATCCTCCTGCCCGACGGCCGGGTCGCGTACGCGCTCGGCGACGAGGTCCAGGTCTTCGCGGTCCGCGAGGGCGAGCCCGAGGCGCCTTCCCGCCCCGGCCTCTTCGCCACACCTCCGCTCGAGGGGGCGCACGCCGGCCTCGCGATCGTCGGCGGGGTGCTCAGCATCCCGATCCGCGACAACTCGACCAAGGCCTTCGGCTACCTCGAGGCCCGCCCTTCGATCGTCGTGCACCGCACGGTCACGCTCGAGGGCTTCATCGGCAACGCGCTCACCGCCGACGGCGCGCAGATCATCTACGGCGGCGGCGCGGCCGTGAACCTCGCGCCGAGCTGGCCGGTGTGCCCGTTCCTCGGGATCGCCGGGGGCGGCCTCGCGGTGCGCCCCAACGCCGACTCGTTCGTGCTCAAGCGCCAGGACCTCTACATGGCGCGCGCCGGCGGCGGGGTCCTCATGGCGCTCCGTGGCCGCATCCTCGTCCGCCTCGAGGTCACGAACCTCACGCTCTTCGACTCCGACAGCTTCAAGAA
>JAYTBL010000403.1:0-1629 GCA_043736975.1 Polyangiaceae bacterium | reverse complement strand
GGCCCATGGCGACCGCGTAGTCGCCGCCCTTGTCCGGGAAGCCGGGTCCGTCACCGCCGTCGGAGTAGTAGGCGCCGACGAACAGACCCTTACCGACGTACGAGATGTCGAAGGCGCCGTCGTTCGCGTCACGCGGGATGTTGACCATCTGCGGCGCAGCGAGCTGCTCGCACCTCTCGTTGAGGATGCCGGCGTAGGTGTTGGGACGGTTGTTGTTGGTGTCGGAGCCGTAGCCCCAGACGATGTTGCCGTTCTCGTCGGCGGCCGCCTTGGGGTGGTTACAGGTGCGATCGTTGCCGCTCGGGTAGTCGGTGAGGCGCTTGAGATCAGTCACCAGTCGCGGCGGGCCGTCGGCACGCATCTCGTAGCTCGAGCAGCTGCACTGGACCGGCGCTTTGCCCTTCTCGGCGACCGCCTCCATCGTGATGAGCACGAGGTGGTTCTTCGAGAGAACGACGGTCGTCTGCTCGAAGCCGGGGTAGCGGAACTTCATCTCGCCGTCGATGCGCCCGCGGTTCGCGCCGCTGGCCACGCTGATCACGGTGGCGGCGCTGGTCAGGGTCGTGGAGTCCTTGCCGAGCACGTCGGCGAAGGCCGTCGTCGAGAGCAACGCGAGCGTGAACCCAAAGGCGACCGTGGCAATATGTTTCCTCATGGCTTCCGCTCTCCCTCTTTTGGCAAAACAAACATTCGAAAACTCACTCGTCGTCAGAGCCGCCACCACCGCCCGCGCCCTGGGCGGGGTTCGGCGTCGCGTCGGGGGCGTCCTCGATCGAGACCACCTTCCGCTGCGGGGGCGCTGACTTCACGAAGAACTGAACGGCGCTCACCCTGGCCACCCGCGCCGGCCCCGCGGGCTCTGCGGCGGGCAGGTCCACGTTGGCCTGGCCGCGGTTGCGGTTGGGGACGCGAAAGGTCACCTTGCCGGAGGCGGCAGAATCGAGACGCGCGATGACGTCGTCGCCGGAGATGAGGTCGACCGCCTTCGCCCGCTTCGCGTCGACGCCCATCTTGGTTGCATAGGCGGCGAGCGAGAAGCTCGCCGGGTCGTTGTCCTTGGCAGCCGGGTTGGCCGCGAGGAGGTCGTCCGTGAGCTTCTTGCGCTTCACGGTGCCGACGAGCGCTCCGTCCATGTAGACGCGCGTGCCGTTGCCCTGTTCGGCGGGCGCGTAGGGGACCTTGCCTTCGACAGGCGTACCGTCGGGCATCACCAGCGTGCCCTCTTCGATGTTGAGATGTGGCGGGTCCTTGTCGACGTAGAACGCGACCGCGGAGAGCATGTCGATCAGCGTATTGACGTTGAGCTTCTTGGCCGGCCAGCGCGCGCGCGGCTTGCCGCGGTCGTCCTGCGAGAACGAGAAGGCGATCTCCCCGCCGACACGCTGGAACTCCGCCTGCTCGACGATCGACACGCGCGACCCGCCGTAGAGGTGGAGGGCACGGACCTTCAGCGGGTCGATGCCGAGCGCCTTCGCGTACTCGGCGAAGTAGTAGCGCGTCGCCTGTTCATTGCCGGGCCTCATCACAAGATGCCCCTCGAGGCTGTCGGGGAGCTCGAGACGACGTAGGACTCCGCGCGCCTGGCCGTCGACGTAGACGGCCGCCTCGCCGAGGCGAGGCCGCTTCTCG
>JAYTBL010000402.1:0-4394 GCA_043736975.1 Polyangiaceae bacterium | reverse complement strand
TCGATCCTCCTGCTGCGCGTCGCGGATCCGGTGGCGGCGCGCTCGTCGCCGCTCGAGCTCTCCGGCAACGTGCTGCTCGATCGCCTCGCGGGCGCCGAGATCCGCTTCGTCTCGCCCGAGGAGTACCGCGAGCGGACCGGGCTGCTCGAGCAAGCGCGCGCCGAGTCCGAGGCGCGCGGGCTCTCGGCGTACATCGTGCCCGAGGGCGGCTCGAACGGGCTCGGCTCGCTCGGCTACGTCGAGGCGATGCGCGAGACGCGCGACCAGATGGATCTCGGGCTCGCGGGCGAAGGACGCTTCGACGTGGTGGCGCACGCGTGCGGCTCGGGCGGCACCGCCGCGGGCGTCGCGCTCGGCGCAGCGCACTTCGAGGTCGCGCGCGAGACCTGGGCCTTCGCGGTCTGCGACGATCGCGCGACGTTCACGAAGATCATCGCCCGCATCGCCGTCGAGTCGCGCGGCCACGAGCCCGCGCTACCCGAGCTCAGCTTCGTGGAGCCGGGGTCGCTCTCGCCGAACACGCAGCGTGACGCGGGCGCGCGCCTCGTCGTCGACGATCGCGCGAAGGGCCCGGCGTACGCCCACATGAGCGACGAGCAGAAGCGCTTCCTGGTCCGCGTGTCGCGCGCCACCGGCCTGGTGCTCGACCCGGTGTACACCGGCAAGGCGCTGTTCGGGCTCGCGGAGGCCGTGAAACGCGGGGAGATCAGCGCGCAGGCGCGCGTCCTCTTCCTGCACACGGGGGGGCTCCCGGGCCTGCTCGCGCAGGGCGAGTCGCTGCGCGAGGCCCTCACGCGCTAAGGTTCTCCCGCTCCGATGTCCCCCAAGCCCCTCTCGTCCGCCGAGTCCCGTGCCGCCGCCTCGTCGGCGTGGAAGGTCGCCGCGTGGGGCCTCGTCATCTACGCGGGAACGCGGCTCGGCGGCGTCATCATGGAGAACGCCTCGCTGCTCTCGGCGGTGGGCCAGGCGGTCATGGCGGAGTGGGGCGTCGGTCGCCTCGGCGTCGCGTGGAGTGATCCCACGGCGCCCGTCCCAGAGACCGGCGCCATCGCGCGGCGCGCGGGCATCGGCGTGATCGTGGGCGTCGTGGCCGCGGTCGTGGTCGTGGGCTTCCTCGCCACGACGCGCGCGATCGTCCTCGATCGCACCTCGCCGGTCCCCAGCACCGTGGCGGTGGCCATCGTGACCGCCGGGCTCTACGCGATGCGCGACGAGCTGATCCTGCACGGCCTCGTCCTGCGCACGCTGGTGACGGTGGAGTCGCCGCTCCCCAAGGTCCTCGCCTGCGGTGTGACCTCGGCGGCGGCGGCGTACGGCGAGCTCGGGGTCTTCGCGCCGAGCGCGATCCTCGTGCAGGGCCTGCTGGGCATCGTCTTCGGCGCCCTGTGGGTGCGCGATCGCGGAGCCTGGCCCGCCTGGGGCGCGCACACCGCCTGGCTCTTCGCCACCAGCGCGCTGATGCAGGGCGGGATCTTCGAGGCGCACGTCGCGGGCAACCGCTGGGGCGGC
Source organism: Polyangiaceae bacterium (assembly GCA_043736975.1). Taxonomy (GTDB): domain Bacteria; phylum Myxococcota_A; class Polyangia; order Polyangiales; family Polyangiaceae; genus Labilithrix. The sequence continues at coordinate 2,885 of JAYTBL010000402.1, read as the reverse complement.
GCCGAGCTCGGTCCGCTGGGCGGGCAGGCCGCGTTGATCGCGCTCTTGCCGCTCGCCGCAGGCGCCCTCGTGGGCACGGCGCGCCGCGCCCCCGCGCGGGGCGCGCGCGCCTGACACGTTTCCCGCGCCGGAACTCGCCCGGCCTGCGCTGCCTCGTGTAACCTCGCCGGAAATGCGTGGCGTGCAGTCGGGACCGTTCGGAGAGCCGGAAGGCGGCGAGACCGAGTCCCGCCGTCTCACGCCTTCCCTCGGCCTCTCGCCCGAGAGCGATCGGCCCGATGAGGCGGCGAACGAGGACTTCCTCTTCCACCTCTATCGCGGGAGCGAGCTGCTCCAGGACAACCGGGCGCACGAGGCGAAGGAAGAGCTCGAGCGCGCCCTCCATCTCCAGCCGCACGACACGAAGGGCCAGGATCTCCTGGCCGTCGTCTACTTCCGGCTCGGGCTCTACCCGCGCGCGATCTCGATCTACGAGCAGCTGCGCCGGGCGAGCCCGCGCGATCCCGCGCTGCTCCTGAACCTCGCGCTCTGTTACCTGAAGACCGGGCAGGCCGCGCTCGCGCGACGCGATCTCGAGCTGCTGCTCGCGGTGAACCCGGCGCACACGCGCGCGTGGGGCTATCTCGGGCTCGCCTGCGAGCGCCTCGGGGCGCTGAGCGACGCCGAGCGCGCCTTCGAGCAGGGCGGCCACGCGCAGATGGCGCGGCGTATGGCCGACCGCCGGCTCTCGCAGGCGCCGCCCGCCCCCGTGCCCGCGGAGTCGAGCCCTTCGCGCGAGGTGCGCGACGTCGTCGCCGCGGCGTTCGAGGAGCTCGACGCGGGCGAGCTGAGCTTCGAGCTCGCGGAGCCCGCGAGCGACTCGAAGGACAACTCGCCGGACAGCTGGAGCCCCGTGGAGCTGGGGCAGATGGTGCGGACGAAGGCCCCCAGCTCGAGCCGCCTGGCCGACTCGCAGAAGCCCGACACGCGGGACGGTCCGCCACCCGCGCCCGATCCGCAGACCGTCGTCACGTCCTCCGACGGTCGACGAAGGACGCTGATGGTGGGCGTGCCGCCGCCGCATGCCGACGAGGATCTCGCCGCGCTGAGCCTGCTGCCGAGCGGCGCCCCGGCGTCGATCGTCATCGACGAGTCGGGCACGCCCTCGATGCGCATTCCCGTGATCGCGGTTCCGCCATGGCGAGGCGACGAAGTCTCCCGCGCTGCGTACGGTAGCCGTACGCTCCCGCCGCCGCCGCCGCGCCCCTCCAGCGTGCCGCCGCCGCCCGTGAAGGCGCTCACGCGCGACTCGGTCATCCTCTTCCCGGCGTCGGGTAGCGTGGCGATTCATCCCTCGGGCATCGCGCTCGTGAAGACCGCGACGACCGCGGGCTTCGCGGCGCGCCTGGAGGCGGTGCGGGCCTCGTCGAACGCGCTCACCATGAAGCTCCTGGAGCGGCAGGCGAAGGGCAAGTCGACGGGCGAGTCCTTCGGCGGGACGTCGAGCCCGGTGGTCCATGTGTCGGGCGAAGGGCAGCTGGTGCTCGCGCCGCGGCACGGCCGCCGCCTCTCGTCCTTCGCGCTCGGCGACGAGGACGACATGTGTTTCGTCCGCGAAGAGGTCCTGCTCGGCTTCGATCGCGCGCTCGTCTTCGAGAACGGCCGGCTCGCCACGGGCGAAGGCGAGTTCGTCGCGGTCGTGCAGCTGCGCGGGCGCGGCGCGGTCCTGCTCGAGGCCATCGGCGACATCCTGACGCTCGAGATCCAGGGCAATAGCGGCCTCAGCGTTCGGCGTGAGGTGGTGCTGGGCTGGTTCGGGCGGCTCGTTCCGCGGGCGCTCGCGCCGAGCGAAGCCCCCTGCGGTCAGCGGGGCCTCGTCAGCTTCGCCGGCGAAGGTCGCGTGCTCGTCGCGAGCGCGTGACGTCCGGAGCCAGGCGGGATACACCACTCTCGTGGAGGACGAGGGCTCGCAGTCGAACCTCGACACGAAGACGAGGCGCAAGGAGGTCCGGCGCTCGCTCGCGCAGGACGCCGTCAACCTCCCCAACCTGCTGACGTTCGCGCGGATCCTGATGATCCCGCTGTGCCTGTGGCTGCTCGACCAGGACACGCCGCGCGCCGGCTTCTGGTCGGCGATCGTGTTCACGCTCGCCGCGATCACCGATCTCCTCGACGGCTACCTCGCCCGCAAGCTGAACGTCGTGAGCGTGCTCGGCAAGCTCATCGATCCCCTCGCCGACAAGCTGATCGTGATGGCCTCGCTGGTGTGGATGGTCCCGATGGGCCGCATGCCGGGCTGGGCGGTCATCGTCCTGCTGGCGCGCGAGTTCAGCGTGACCGCGCTGCGCAGCGTGGCGGCGAGCGAGGGGGTCATCATCAGCGCCGGGCAGGAAGGCAAGACCAAGACGGCGCTGCAGATGATCGGCATCATCGCGCTCCTGGTCGGCTACCCGTACCACCTCAGCTACGCGGGCCTCGATCTTGGGGTCGTGGACTGCACGGTCGTGGGCCGCGCGCTCGTCTACCTCTCGCTCGTCTTCTCGCTGGCGAGCGCCGCGCAGTACGTCGGGCTCTTCTCCCAGGCGGTCGAGGCCAAGGAAGAAAAGCTCGGCGAGCGCCCGGACAAGCCGTGATCCGGCGATCGCGCTTGCCAGCGGGCGCTCGTCCATGCCATCAAGGGGCGGCATGAGCAGGGCCCGTCGCATCCGTTTCTTGTTCGTGACGCTCGTGACGCGCACGTTGATGGCGTCGCTGGTGGGCGGCCTCGTCCTCGTCGCGCTCGCCGCCTGCTCGAACCAGGCCGAGGGTGACCGCTGCCAGGCCGAGAACAATAACGACGACTGCCAGAGCGGCCTCATGTGCCTCGCGGCCACCCAGAAGCCCTTCGGTGGCGGCAACGGCCTCGT
>JAYTBL010000401.1:0-10472 GCA_043736975.1 Polyangiaceae bacterium | reverse complement strand
AGCCCCCCGACGTGCTGGTCGGCGGCTCCGCCCGCTACGCGTACCTGCGCACGATACCGCTGGCCGGTGAGTCTCAGGGGCGCTTCATTCTCATGCAGGCGGATCTCCTCGGGCAGTACTCGCTGGGGCGTTTCCGTACCAACGCCTCGGTGGGGTACGTGAGCGAGGGGGGCAATGGCGCCGCGCTCACGCGAGGCGACGAGGACAAGATCATCTCGCGGGTCCACTGGGTGGGCGTCGATCTCGGAAAGCACGACGAGGTGCTCGTTCGCGCGGGGCGGATGAACCTGCCCTTCGGCATCCGATCGATCGAGCACACGCGCTTCGTGCGCCGCGAGACGCGCACCGACATCAACGCCAGCCAGCAATATGGCGTCGCCGCCGACTACCATCGCGGAGCGCTGCGCGGCGGGGTGATGGCGATCGCGGGAAACTTCGCGGTCTCCCCCGACCGCTTCCGGTCTCGCGGCTATGCGGGCTATGCCGAGTACGCGCTGCTCCCGGCGCTCGCGCTGGGCGTCTCGAGCATGGCGGTACGGACCGAGCTCGATCTGCCGCTGCTCACGCCGACGTGGCGGCATGCGCATGGGCCGTTCGTTCGCTACTCCCCGTTCCGAGCGATCGTCGTGAGCGGCGAGCTCGACTTTCTCCACACGTCGCAACCAACGCCGGGCAGCACGTTCTTCGGCGGCGTGGGGATGGTGAACGTCGACGCCGAGCCGATCCAGGGCTTCCACCTCGGCTCGACGTTCGAGGCGGTCACGCGGGACTTCGACTCGCGCGCCTCGACGGGGATCTGGGGGAGCGCGTGGTGGTTCTTCCTCCCGCACGCCGACCTGAGATTCGACGCGATCTCGAACAGCCTCGCCATTCCAGGAGGAGGAACCTCCAAGGTCGTCTCGGCCCTTGTGCAGGTCCACGTGTACCTATGAAGCTCCGAGCCCCTCGCCGCTCACGTGTCGCTCTCTTTCTCGCCGCGACGGTCGCGGTCGCGCTCGCCGCTTCTTCGGCGAGCGCGACGCCGAACTTTCCCGGCGCCGTCCAGCGGACGCTCGCCGCGAGCAGCGCGCCCGACTGCTCGGTCTGTCACGTCGGTGGTCGGGTGGGACGCGGGACCGTCAACACGCCGTTCGGCAGCGGCATGCGGGCGCGCGGCCTGGTTCTGTACGACGAGGGATCGCTGGTTCGCGCGATCACGGCGATGGAAGCCGATCGCGTGGATAGCGACGGCGACGGGGTGATCGACGTCGACGCGATCCGCATGGGCAAGACTCCGAATCCCACCGAGGCCGAGCTCCCCGACGAGACCATCCCCACGTACGGCTGCATCGGGAGCGTCGCTCCCGCGGCCCCGCGCTCCGAGTCGGCGCTCGCGCTCGGGCTCCTGGCGGTCGGGCTCCTCGCGGTCCGCCGTGGGCGCGCGGGTGGCAGTCCCGGGCTCAGCGCGCTGCTCGGCCTCTGCGTCGCGGGCGCCGCCGTCGGCGCGTGCGCATCGGGGGCCTCGCTGGCGCCTCGATCGGAGCTCCGATCGGCGAGCCTTCCGCCGAAGATGAAGCCGTTGACCGCGACGGCGTTCGAGGCCGACCTCCGCCGCGCCGACCTCGATCCCGCGCAGCTACCGCCGTTCGAGTCGCTCGCGCCCTGGCAGGTCCGCCGGGTGATGAGCACGTTCACGCGCTCGCTCGGCCTCGCCTGCACCGACTGCCACGACCGTCAGGATCACGCGGCCTCCACGCGAGCGAAGGTCGTGAGCGTACGGATGTGGAACGAGATGAGTCGCGGGTACGCTCTCGAGGGCGGGGGCGCGGTCTTCTGCGATTCATGTCACCAGGGACAGGGGCGCTTCCTCGACCGGTCCGACAAGAAGGCGATCGCCAGCTACATGAGCGAGAACTACACGGGGAAGCTGAAGCGCCTGGACGGCAAGGATGTCGAGTGCGAGACCTGCCATGGCGATCCCTTCGACGGCAAGATCCTCGCGAAGTGGTGAGGGTACGCGCAGGCGGACAGCTCATGGCCAAGCGCGCGGGGCGCTGCTAGCCTCGAGCAATGACCCAGGCGCGCCTCTTGCCTTGCCCTTCATGCACGCGCCACGTCCGCGCGTCCGAGACCGCGTGCCCGTTCTGCGCCGCGGCGCTGGTGGCGCGCGTCACGTCGACGCCTGCACGTTCGCCCAACAAGCGCCTGAGTCGCGCCGCTCTCTTCGCGCTGGGTGCCAGCGCGGCGGCGGTGGCAGCCTGTAGCGGTAGCGTGACCCCGGGCGCGCCCGCGGGCGACGGCGGCGCGCTGGACGGGAGCGCGCGCGACGCGGCGGCCGACGACGACGTCCAGGCCGTCCCGGCGTACGGCATCGCGCCGATGGATGCCGGTAACGACGGTCCCGTCCCCGCGCCGCTCTACGGAGCTCCTCCGCCCGACGACGGCGGCTGATCGCCGGCAATGAACGAAGGCCCCCTGTCCGAGCACGACCACGGCGAGCCGTCGGCGTTCTCTCCGGAGGCGCTGGTCTCGGCGGTCGGCGCGCTGCGCGCGCTGCCTCACCTCCGCGTTCCGGAGATCGTGGTTCTCGACTTCGACGGCGATCTCTTCGACGGGCTCGTCGAGAGCGGGCGTTCCGAGCCGTGGACCACCTGGGCGTGCTTCCACACGCCGATGATCTCGGTCGGCGTCGACGGCTCGCGGTGCGGGGTCGTCCCGCGGACCATTGGCGGGCCGTTCGCCACGCTCGTCGCCGAGCAGCTCTTCGCCAGCGGCGCCCGCGTGGTGGTCGGGCTCACCTCCGCGGGGCGCGTTCGCGCCGATCATCGGCTGCCTCACTTCGTGGTCATCGACGAGGCGATCCGCGACGAGGGGACGTCGCTGCACTACCTCCCGCCGTCACGGACGGTGAGAAGCTCTCCGCGCCTCAACGACGCGCTCGCCAGCGAGATCGCGGCGCTGCGGCTTCCCTGTCACCGCGGCCTCGCCTGGTCGACGGACGCGCCGTACCGGGAGACCCGCTCTCTCCTCGCGCGGCGCGCCGCGGAGGGCGCGCTCGCGGTCGAGATGCAGGCGGCGTCGATGTTTGCCTTCGCGGCCGCGAAGAACGTCGACGTGAGCGTGGTCGCGTATGTCACCAACGCCGTCGACGGCGACAGCGAACCGTTCGACAAGGGCCCCGAGGGGCTAGAGGAGGAGCTCCTCTTCGCCATCTGCCGGGGCGCGCAGCGCTTTCTCGCGAGCCACACTCCGTAGCCCGTAGCCGTTGCTCACCGCTGCGGCGGGAGTACGGTCTCGTGCAGATCGCGGCCCGCCGCGTCGACCAGGGTGACGGTCATCACCTCGGTCCGACCGTCGATGCGGACCATCCCGAAGTACTGCTCGCCGCTCGCGGGGGAGCCGAACGAGCTCCAGCCGGCGGAAGCGTAGGCGAGCTCGGGGCCGAACGTGTCGTCGAAGCGTTTTCGCGGAAACGACGACGCGTGCATCGGCCCGGCCACGAACTCCCAGAAGGGATCGAGATCCTTGAACGCCGCGCGCGAGGGATCGAAGCGATGCGCGGCGGCGTAGTGCACGTCGGCGGTGAGCCAGACCACGTTGTGTACGCTGCGCGCGCGCAGCGTCGCGAAGAGATGGGCGAGCTCGAGCTCGCGTCCCGAGCTCGCTGCGCGGTCGTTCGCGAAGGCGTCGAACGCGGCGGCGCCGGAGCCGTCGGGCGCAGGCTCTTCGATGACGAGCGCCACCGGCATGTTGCACGCGATGACCTTCCACGTGGCCTTCGAGCGCAGGAGCGCGCCCTCGAGCCACGCCAGCTGCGTCGCGCCGAAGTACGCCTCGGGCCCCGCGGGGGGCGCCGGATGATTCGCGGTCCGGTACGAGCGGCCGTCGACGTAGAAGACCTCGAGCAGCGGGCCCCACGGGACCGACCGGTACATGACGCCGGGGCCGGCGCCGGGGAGTAGCGTCGGCCAGTGCTCGATCATCGCGCGCCGGGCGTGCGCCGCGAGCACGTCGAGGCGCCGCTCGCTGCGAGGAACGCCCGCGTCGGCCGCGCGCTCCAGCGCCTCCGCGCTCAGCACCTCGCCCGGGAACCAGTTGTTGCGGACCTCGTGGTCGTCCCAGATCCAGAACGTGGCCACGCTCGCCGCGAACGCGCGCACCTCGCGCGCGTGCCGTGGGTAGAGATGCGCGCCGCGGAAGTCGTCGAGCGTCTCGGCGACGTGCGACTTGGCGGGCGTGACGAGGTTTCGCCACACGCTGCCGTCGTCCACGGCGCGCTCGGGGAGGATGCGGTCGTCGGCATAGATCGCATCGCCGCACGAGACGAAGAAGTCGGGGCGTCGCTCGAGCAGCGCGGTGAACGCCGGCATGCCGCCGCGCGCGGGATCGATGCCCCAGCCCTGGCCGTTGGTGTCGCCCGACCACGCGAAGAGGACGTCCCGAGGGACGCTTCGATCGTCGGGGTGCGCGGGGGTGGTGAGCGCGCCGGCGACCCACTCCGACGGCGCCTCCGCTTCGAAACGCACCCGGTAGTGGACGCGCGCGGCCGAGGGCAGCCCGTCGATGACCACCTTGCCCGTGAGGTCGGTCGCGGAGGTCACCGCGGGACCGCGGACCCGGCGCGGGGTCGCGAAGGCGGGCGCATTGTCCCACTCGACGATCATGCGCGAGGGCCGATCGGAGCGGCTCCACACGACCGCGCGGCCGTGGCTCACGTCGCCGCTCTGCACGCCCCACATCGGCTGCGGTGTGCCGCGCGGCGCGGTGGGCTCGGGTGTCAGCGACGGAGACGGGGACGCACGACAACCGACGAGCGCGAGCGAGCCGACCACGAGATCGCGCCGACCGAGCTTGTGGTAACCTAGCGGTCCGCGCATGCGGCGCTCTTACCATGGCTCGTCGCCGCACCTGAGCGGCACGAAGGATCGGATCAGGACGCGGCGGCAGCGCCTCGCGCGCCTCGCGCGTCTCGTGCGCCTCGTGATCGCGCCGTTCATCGCGCTGTTCGTGCTGCTGGGTCTGGTCGGGCCGCCGCTGCCGGCGTTCGCGCAGGAGCACGGCGTTTCGCCCGAGGCGGGCGCGCCACCCGTGACCTCCGCGAAGCCGACCGGCTCGTCGGCCGCGGCGGTCGCGGCGCTGACCGGCGAGGTGCGGCTCCACGAGAAGGTGGTGATCGTGCTGCGGTCGCCGCGGGGCGGCGTCACCGCGCAGGAGCGCGCGCGCGTCGCGACCGCGGCGCTCGAGTCGCTGCTGGCGCAGCCGACCGAGGAGGCGCTCGAGGCGCGCTCCGAGGAGAGCCAGGGTAACGCGGTCGTCTTCGTGGGCAAGACGCCGGTGCTCACGCTCGGCCCCGAGGACGTCGAGGGCTCGGGCGAGGCGAGCCTGAACGTGCTCGCCGCGCAGGTCACGTCGCGCCTCGCGCAGGCGATCTCCACCGAGCGCAAGCGCAGCGCTATCGCCACCACCGTCTTCTCGTTCTCGCTGCTGGTGTTCTCGGGGCTCCTCGCGTTCCTGCTCTTCAACCGGGTCTCCGAGGTCGCGGTGCGCATCCGCACGTCGATCGGCGACAACCCGGAGAAGGTGACCGCGCTCCGGCTCGGCAAGATCGAGTTCGTCAGCGCAGGCGCGGCGCGAGGCGTGCTCACGGTGGGGCTCGCGCTCGGCTATCGGTTCATCCAGATCGCGCTCGCCTACGGCTGGCTGATCTTCGCCCTGTCGCTCTTCGAGGCGACGAAGGGCTACACCGAGCGCCTCACCGGCATGGTGGTGAAGCCGCTCTACGGCCTCGCCGCGCGCATCGGCGGCGCGCTGCCGCTGGTGGTCGTGGCGTCGATCGCCGTGGTCGCGGTCACGGTCCTGGTTCGCTTCGTCGGGCTCTTCTTCGACAGCATCACGCGCGGCGACACGCGCGTCGGGTGGATCTCGCGCGACCTCGCGCGGCCCACCAGCGCGCTCGCCCGCCTCGGCATCATCGTCCTGGCGCTGGTGCTCGGATCGCCGCTGATCACCGGAGAGAACGACGGCGTGATCGCGCGCGTCGGGCTCGTGGCGCTGCTGGCGGGCGCGCTCGCGGTCACGCCGCTGCTCGCCTCGAGCGTGGTCGGCATCACCGTGGTCTTCGGGCGGCGCATGAAGCGCGGTGACGAGGTCGAGGTCGGCGGACGCCGGGGCCGCGTGCTCGACGTCACCCTGCTCGACGTACGCATCGAGGACGACGCCCTCGCCGAGGTCAGCGTCCCGCACATCCTGGCGCTCGTACATCCGACGCGCGTGCATCGCCACGCCCAGCTCGCGACGCTCGAGGTGGTGGTCGATCCCCGCCACCCCCAGGACGAGGTGGAGCGGGTGCTCTTCGAGGCGGCGCGCGCCCAGAGCTCGCGCGGGCGCGTCGAGCTCGTGTACCTCGACGACGCCGGCGCGCACTGGCGCGTGACCAGCGCCGCGGTCCGGCACGACCGGACGCTCGCCAAGGTCGTCCAGGACGCGCTCGCCACGCTGGGGGTGGGCCTCGGCCGGGGCCGCAGCTCTCCGCCGCGCTCGGTGCGGATGCCGTCCGCCAGCGCGAGGCCGGAGGAGACGTGAGCGCGATCGCGCTCCTGATGGGCCTCTTGCTCCTCTCCTACGTGGGGAGCTTGATCGTGGGCGGTCGATCCGCGAAGGGTCTCCCATCGGGCGTCGAGTTCGTCGCGCTCGGCTGCGCGGTGGGACCGCACGCGCTGGGGCTGGTCGAGCGCTCGATGATCGCCGAGTTCGAGCCGCTGGTGCAGGTGGCGTTGGGCTGGCTCGCGTTCGTGGTGGGGTTGGATTTCAGCCGCGTCGCGGGGCGGCGCGTGCGCGCCAAATCGATGCTGCTCGGCGTGTCGACCGCGCTGCTCACGGGCGCGACCGTGGCGCTCGTCGTGAATCGCTTCCTCGCGTATCGCCCGATCGCGGGCATCGAAGGGACGAACGCGCTGCTCTTCGCGGCAGGGGCGGGCGCCGTCACTGCAGAGACCACGCGCTTCGTCGTGCAGTGGGTCGCGGTGCGCTGGACCGTGAAGGGTCCGGTCTCGAGCCTGCTCGTCGAGCTCGCCGCGTCCGACGACCTCGCGCCGCTGGTGGCCGCGGGGGCGATCTTCGCGTTCGCGCCGTCGTCGAGCGTCTCGTTGCACATGCCCGCCGCGGGCTGGTTCCTGCTCAGCCTGGCGCTCGGCGCGCTGCTCGGCACCGTGACCGCGCTGCTCTTGCGGCAAGCGGAGGGCTATGCGGTGTGGGGCGCGCTGATCGGCACGCTGCTCCTGGGCGTCGGCGCCTCGACCCGCCTCGGGCTTTGCACCATCTTCGTCACGTTCGTGATGGGCATCGCGCTGGGCGGTGTCTCTCCGAACCGGCGCGTGCTGCGCAAGCTCGTCGGCCCCACCGAGCGCGCCGTGCTCTACCCGATGCTCCTCCTCGCCGGCGCGCACCTCGATGCGCGGCCGCTGATGGAGGATCGCATGCTCATCGCCGTGGTCGCGCTCGCGCTCCTGGCGCGCATCGTCGGCAAGCTGCTCTCCGGCTTCGTGGTGCGGAGCGTGGTGCCGGCGGCGCGCCCCGCCGGCCCGCTGCTCGGGATTGTGCTTCTCTCCTCGGGGCCGGTCTCGGTGAGCTGCGGCTTCGTGCTCGCGCTGCGCTTCCCTGGAAAAGTCGGGGATACGCTGCTGGTCTGCGCGGCCGCGTCCGCGGTGCTCGGCGAGCTGATCGCGACCTTCGCCCTCAAGAACATGCTCACGCAGCTCGGTGAGCTCATGCTGCCGGTGGTGGCCGCGCCGGTCGTGGCGCCGCCGCCGTCGGTGCCCGAGCCGCGCTCGTCGGAGCGTTCGATGATCGCGGCCGATACGCGCACCGAGGAGCCTTCGTGAGCGCAGGGCGCAAGCACGGCAAGACGATGCTGAGCCGCGGCGTCGATCTCCTCAGCCTCATGATCCTCTTCGGGATCATGTGGGGCGCGGGCTACATGGTGCCGGCGTACCGCGGGGAGGCAGCGGTGCTCGCCGCGCTCGGCTTCCTGCTCCTCGCCGGGACGCTGCTCAGCGAGCTCGTCGAGGTCGTGGGGATGCCCCACCTCTCCGGCTATCTCTTCGCCGGGATCATCGCCGGCCCGCACGTGCTTCACCTCGTCGAGCACGACTCGGTCAAGCGCCTCGAGCCGGTCAACACGCTGGCCATCGCGCTCATCGCGCTCGCCGGCGGGGCAGAGCTCCGCATCGACGCGCTGAAGCGGAGCCTCCGCAGCCTCCTCTTCGCGCTCGGCCTCCAGACGTTCCTCGGTATCGGCCTGATGGCGGTGGTGTTCGCGATCGCCCGGCCGGCGTTCGTGGCCCATCTGCCCTTCACCGGGGTGCTCGGCGTGGCGCTGCTCTGGGGCGTCGTCGCCATCACGCGCAGCCCCTCGGCGTGCCTGGGCGTGCTCTCGCAGACCCGCGCGAGCGGGCCGCTCGCGCGCTTCAGCCTCGCGTTCGTCATGGCCAGCGACGTGGTGGTGGTGGTGATGCTCGCCACCGCCGTCACCCTCGCGCGGCCGCTGGTCGAGCCCGGCGTCGCGCTCTCGTTCTCGGCGTTCAGCTCGCTGGGCCACGAGATCCTGGGCAGCGTGTCGCTCGGCACCACGCTCGGGTTGGTGCTCGCCGCGTACCTTAAGGTGAGCGGACGGCAGCTCCTCGTGGTGCTCATCGCGCTCGGCTTCGGCGCCACCGAGGTCCTCCACTACCTCAACTACGAGCCGCTCCTCACGTTCATGGTCGCCGGCTTCGTCGTGCAGAACCTCTCGAAGCAGGGCGAGCGCTTCATCCACGCCATCGAGGAGACGGGCGGCGTCGTGTATGTCGTCTTCTTCGCGAGCGCGGGCGCGCACCTCAACGTGCCGCTCCTCAAGGACTTCTGGCCCACCGCGCTGCTGCTGACGGGCGCGCGTGCGGCGGTCACCATCGGCACGGCGCGCCTCTCGTCGGCGCTCGCCAAGGACGAGCCAGCGGTCAAGAAGTATGGCTGGGGTCCGCTCATCTCGCAGGCCGGGGTGGCCATCGGCATCGCCTCGGTCATCGCCGCGAAGTTCCCCTCGTTCGGCGCAGGATTCCGGGACGTGGCCATCGCCTGCGTGGCCCTCAACGAGATGGTGGGGCCCGTCCTCTTCAAGCTCACGCTCGACCGCGCCAAGGAGAGCCAGGCGCCGGCGCCGACGCTCGACGAGGCCGCCGGGGACGACCCAGATGCTCCCGCCCAGTCCTAGTGAAAGCTGGTAACGTCGGGACCCGTACATGGTTCAGAGTCAGAACCCGCCGGCTCCCGCCGCACTTCCGATGCGACTCGCGCAGATGGCGCGCGCGCTCGAGTCTCGTTTCCTCGGCAAGGACGAGGTCATTCGCCTCCTCCTCATCGCGGTGGTGGCTGGTGAGCACGCGGTGCTCGTGGGTCCGCCGGGAACCGCCAAGAGCGCGCTGATTCGAATGTTCGCGCGCCTCTTGCACGCGAACTACTTCGAGTACCTGCTCACGCGCTTCACCGAGCCGAACGAGCTCTTCGGCCCCGTCGACATCGCAGCGTTCCGCGAGGGACGCTACCAGCGCCGCACCGAGGGCATGCTCCCGTCGTCGGAGATCGTCTTCCTCGACGAGATCTTCAAGTCCAACTCGGCGATCCTCAACTCGCTGCTCACCCTGCTCAACGAGCGGCGCTACACGTCGGGCGGCGTGGTCATGAAGTGCCCGCTGCTCTCGTGCTTCGGCGCCTCCAACGAGGTCCCGACCGACGAGACGCTCACCGCGATCTTCGACCGCTTTCTGCTGCGGATCCGCTCGGACAATCTCGACGCCTACCACTTCCAGGATCTGCTCACCAAGGGCGTGCAGCACGAGATTCACTCGCTCACCGACGCGCCGGTGCAGCCGCTCGCCTCCGCGCGCGAGATCCAGGAGCTGCATCGCGCGTTCGCGCAGCGCATGCGCTTCACCGAGGAGTTCTTCAGCCAGTACAAGGGCCTGGTTTTCCAGATCCGTGCCGAGGGCGTGAGCCTCTCCGATCGCCGCGTCGTGAAGATCCTGAAGCTCTTCGCGGCCAGCGCCTTCCTCGACGGCCGGCAGCAGCCCGACGCGAGCGACTTCTTCGTGCTGAAGCACATCTGGAACAACGAAGACCAGGCGGCGATCCTCGAGTCGATCGTCACGCCGATGCTCGAGGCGCACTACCGCGATCATCCGAACGCGCGGCGCGTCGGCGCGGCGGGCATCGGGATCGAGGCCCTCGCGGGCGAGATCGATCGCGTTCGTCAGGTGCTCACCGGCGGCGGCGGTCTCTCCGACGTTCAGCTGTTCAGCCAGCTCAAGGCGCTCAACGAGATCAAGGCGGCGCTCGGCGCGTCGCCCGACCCGCGGGCTCCGGAGCTCGTGCAGCGCGTCGATCAGCTGCTCGAGGCGGCGTTCCGGTCCGGGCGGTTCGCGCAGCTCTGACGTCGCGCGGGATGAGCGATGAGGATCTGC
>JAYTBL010000400.1:0-1633 GCA_043736975.1 Polyangiaceae bacterium | reverse complement strand
CACGGGGCGCCGAGGCCACGAAGGCGCTGGCCTGCGCGGAGAGCATCGCGCGGCGAACGGCGTCGGGCAGGACCTTGTGGGGACGCTCGCCCGAGTGGTTCGTGGAGTAGCTGCGCAGCTGGTCGAGCCGCAGCGCGGAAACCTCGGCGCCGGCGTGGCGCGCCGCGGCCTCGAGCGCGGCGAGCATCGGCTGCGACTCCGCGTCACCCACGGCCACGAAGCGCTCCCCGGCGACGAGCTGAAGACCCGTGCGTACGAGGCTCGCTGCGGCGCGCGCGAGGTCTTCTTCAGCGATCTGCCTCATCCTTGATCTCCCTAGCTTACCAGCGAAGCCAGCCAGCATGCGTGGCCGCGACGAGCAAGGCCGCCACGAGGGCGACCTCGAGCAGCAACCGCGCTGATTTCTTGAGGATCCGGTAACCGACGACCAGCAGGAGGGCGGCCACGACCAGGGCCGGGACGCCGGTATGGGCGGCGAGCCAGCGGACGGCGAAGCGCGCCGCGCCCTCGAGGGACTTCCAGGGAAACGCCGCGAGCCAGCCCAAGGTGGGGGATGGTCGCCCGCCCCGCCCCGCCCGGACCAACTTTCGTCTGGTACAGTGCGCGCCCATGAAGCTCGAAGACCTCAAGATCATCATCACCGGCGGCGCTCAGGGCATGGGCCGTCACTTTGCGCTGCGGCTCGCCGAGGCGGGCGCCCAGGTCGCGATCGGCGACGTCAACGAGGTCGGTCTCGCGGAGACGCTCGAGGCCGGCAAGACCGTGGTCGGCAAGGGTAAGATCCACGCGCGCCGGCTGAACGTGGCCGACGAGGCCGACGTCGCGTCTTACGTCGCGTGGGCGCACGAGGCGATGGGCGGGCTCAACGGGCTCGTCAACAACGCCGGCATCCTCCGCGACGGGCTCCTCGTGAAGAAGGACCGCGAGACCGGTGCCGTCAAGACGCTCACCAAGGAGCAGTGGGACGCGGTCATCGGCGTCAACCTGACCGGCGCCACGCTCATCACGCGCGACGCGGTGGCGAAGATGGTGGAGACGAACCAGCGCCCCGGTGTGATCGTCAACATCTCGAGCATCGCGCGCCACGGCAACCGCGGGCAATCGAACTACACCGCGGCGAAGGCCGCGCTCGCGGCGAACACCGTCACCTGGTCGAAGGAGTTTGCATCCTTCGGGATCCGCGTCGGCGCCGTCGCCCCGGGCATGATCGAGACGCCCATGACGCAGGGCATGAACCAGAAGGCCCGCGACGGGCTCGTGGCCGCCATCCCGGTGGGGCGAATTGGCCTCCCCGAGGACATCTGGCTGGGCGTGAAGTTCGTCCTCGAGTGCGACTACTTCAACGGGCGCTGCATCGACGTCGACGGCGGCCTTTCGATGTGAGTCGGCGGCGTGCTGCTCTGACGCCGCGCGTTACCGCCCTCCGCGACCTGTCAACCACAAAAGGCGCTGCACTCGGCGGCGCGCATTATTCGTATACGACCGCAAAAATCCCTTGCGGGACCGAGACTTGTCCGCCAAAAGAAGAGGAGCGGTGTGCGTGACGGTTGTGTGAACTTTTGATGGCGATTGCAGAACTAACAGAAGAGGCCTTCGTCGCGCACGAGGCGGCAAACGAGGGGGCCGGGCGCGT
>JAYTBL010000399.1:0-21116 GCA_043736975.1 Polyangiaceae bacterium | reverse complement strand
CGCAAGCGGCCCAGAAGTCCCCGCTGATCGCGGTGTCGAGCAAGCTCGCGCCGAAGCTCGTCGAAGCAGGCATCCGCGTCCACACGGTGGGCGTCGATCGCGTGACCAGCAGCTTCTACTACCTCGCCGAAGGCGGCGGAGAAGACCCAATCCGCATCGAGGGAGACCTCGTGCAGGCGGTAGGCACGATGCTCGGCGAGCGCGCCGACAACGCCGCGATCGAGCGCGTGCTCGACGGTCTCCCCGATCGCCTCCTCCGTTCGCTCTCCAAGGATCGCGTCAGCGAGCTCACGATGGAGCTCGCCGCCTCCCTTCCGCGCGCTGCGGCCGACGGGACCGGCATGGCGGACCTCGACCTCGAGTCCTTCGAGAAGGCGCTCTCCGAGCTTCTCGCCGCGACCGAGAAGCACACCAAGATCGCCCAGGAGATCGCGAGCAAGCTCGCCGAGACCAACGATCGCCGCGTCGAGGTCCCGCTCTTCGGTGAGGCGCGCAAGGTCTCGCAGGGGCCGTTCGACATCGCGGTCGGCGAGCGCCGCGTCTCGCTCCCCACCTATGAGCGCTGGGTGATGACGGCGCCCGCCGCCGGCGGCCCCGCCGTCGCTGCGGCAGCGCCCACCGCCACCACGACCGCCAAGCAGCCCGACGCGGACGACGCGATGCTCGCCGGCCTCGACTCCGGCGCTGCGGCCGCGGAGGCCGCCAACGCCGCGGCCGCGCAGGCCGCTGCTGCGCAACAGGCGGCAGCCGCGCAGGCCGCCGAGCAGAAGGCCGCCGCTGCGCAGGCTGCCGCGCAGGCCGCCGCCGCGCAGAAGGCCGCGCAGGACGCGGAGATCAAGCGCAAGCTCGAGGCCGCCGCGGCCAAGGCGGACGCCGAGATGAAGGCCGAGGCCGCCGCGAAGGCTGCGGCCGAGGCGAAGGCCGCTGCCGCGGCAAAGGCGGCTGCGGCGGCGGAGGCGAAGGCCGCGGCCGAGGCAAAGGCGATCGCGGACGCGAAGGCGGCCGAGGAGGCGAAGGCCGCGGCCGCGAAGGTCGCGGCCGAGAAGGCCGCCGCGCAGGCGATCGTCGACGCGAAGGCCGCCGAGGAGAAGGCCGCCGTCGATGCCAAGGCTGCCGAGGCGAAGAAGATCGAGGACGCGAAGGCCTCCGAGGCGAAGGCCGCGGAGAAGAAGGCGTTCGAGGCCAAGAAGGCCGAGCAGAAGGCCGGCAAGAAGGACCGCAAGTCCATCCCGCCCAAGGCGGCTGCCGAGTCGAAGGCGGTCGCGAAGGCGTCCGACGAGAAGTCGCGCGACTCCGTCAAGATCACCAAGGACGGCGACAAGAAGAGCAACACGCTCCTCTATGTCGTCCTCCTCGTCCTCGCCGCCGCTGCCGCTGCCTACTGGCGCTTCGCCCTCAAGAAGTAACGCCTCGCTCGTCTCGGTCGCGATCGGTCAGGTGCCGGTCTCCCGGTGCTCTTCGAGGTCGGACGAGCTGAGCAGGCGCTCGTGGCTCACCGCCTCGTCGGGCACGAGGAGGAGTGGCGATGACAGCTCGGCGAGCTCTGCGAGCGACGGCGGGGGCGGCACCGCGCCGTTCGGCGGCGGCAACGTTCGCCCTCGGCGCGCGGCGACGCTCTCGGTGCTCGCGCCGAGCGCGAGCGCGGGCACGCCGCGCTCCTCGCCGCCCGGCATGCAGCTCGTGCCGCGGAAGATGCCGCCCGTGTGCATGCGGAAGCTCTGCACCGAGATGTCTCCGAGTACCTTCCCCTTGGGGCCGATCTCGAGATGACCCGTGGCATGCACGTCGCCCCGCACGCGACCGAGCACGACGACGTCCTTTCCGCGAATGCTCCCCTCGACCGACCCGCCCTCGCCGACGATCACGGGACCATCGGCATCGACGGCACCTTCGATGGCGCCCTCGATCCGGAAGCCGCCTGGCCCCGCGAGATCACCGCAGACCCGGCTGCCGGTGCCGATGGTGTTCTCGACGTCGAAGGTCGGGATCGCGTTCTTCGCATCACGGAATGGCCACATCGATGGAAACCTCCTCGGGCGCGCCGCCGCGACACGCACGATGCGCACGCGAGCAGGCGAGCACGCGTAGGCAACGATAACGGGGCCGTGGTCAGCGTGCCGCCGTCGTGATCATTTCGCGAGGGAAGTGTGCGCCGGTCAGCCGACGCGCCGCCGACCACCGCCACCACCACCACCACCACCACCGCCACCCCCGTCGCCACGGCGCGCCTGCATCTCTGCGGCGATCGCGGCGAGGGTCGCTTCGTCGAGGGCGCTCTTCGCGGCGGGGAACAGGATGCGCTCCTCTTCATCCACGTGTGTGGCATAGGCATTCACGAGCGCCTCGGTGACCGCGCTCAGCTCGGCGATCCCCGCGGCGTCGTCGGGGACGCGATCGAGGACCTCGATGACCGCGTCGAGCCGGCTGTGCAGCGCGATGTGCTCGTGGTGCTCGGACGCCAGTCGATCGAGCAGCGGCGCGAGCTCGTGGTTCGCAGCGGACGCGCGCAGCCGCGGGAAGAACGAGGTCTCCTCGTCGGCCTCGTGTCGGCGGATCGCCCGCGCGAAGAACCCCGCGACGTCGCGTATCGCGTCGACGTCCGCCGCGGCGCTGCGGGCCTCCTTGGCGATGCCCG
Organism: Polyangiaceae bacterium; assembly: GCA_043736975.1. Lineage (GTDB taxonomy): Bacteria > Myxococcota_A > Polyangia > Polyangiales > Polyangiaceae > Labilithrix. The sequence goes on along the minus strand of JAYTBL010000399.1, from coordinate 18,481 downwards.
ACAGCGCTGCGAGGTGGTCCTCGAGGCGGCGATGGCATCGCTCGAGCTGTTCGAATGGATCGCGTGCAGACGTCATGAGCTCAGCCCTTTTGCGCGAGGAAACGTACCACGGAGGTGTGATAAACCTGAGGGTCAACGTCGCCTTGCCGGTGACCCTTTCCGTACTTCTTCAGCGAGACAAAACCCCCATGTTCAGGCGGCTGGTGGGAGGCTTGGTGGACGCGTCGGGGCGCAGGCCGCTCATCGTCCTCATCCTGTCGGCGCTCTTCATCGTCGGCTCCTGGGGTTACGCACGCAAGCTCGAGCTGCGCTCCGACTTCCTCGAGCTGCTCCCGCGAGACAGCCCCGGGTTCAAGGCGTTCGAGCACCAGCTCGGTCGCGTGGGCGGCGGCGCCACGTTCCTCGTGGTGGTCGAGTCTCCCGATCGCGCCGCGAACGAGAAGGTCGTCGACGATCTCGGCGGCGCGCTCCAGCAGCAGGCAGACACGCGCGCCTCCTGCATCAAGGCGTGCAAGGACGACGCGTGCAGGGCTGCGTGCGGGCCCGACTTCATCTCGTACGTCGAGAGCGGCACCAAGGACCTGCAGGCGTTCTTCGATCACCGCCAGTGGCTGTACGCGAACCTGCCCGACCTCATCGAGGCCGACGACACCCTCGATCACCAGATCGCGATCAAGAGCGGCATGGTCGACGACCTCGATGCGCCCGACAAACCGCCGCCTCCACGGGGCGCCCCCGATGGCGGCGCCAAGCCCGCGCCGCTCCAGGGCCCGGCTGCCGCCGATGCCGGCGCGCCCGCCGCCCAGCCGACGTTGGGCATGGACAAGTTCTACGACCGCTGGAAGAACGCGGCGAAGAAGCACAACGACTATCCGAGCGGCTACTTCGCGAACGACGCGGGCACCGTGATGGTGATCCGGATCGTTTCGAACGCCTCGGGCACCGGCGGCTACAGCGGCGATCTCTTCCTCGCCGACATGAACAAGCGCGTCGCGGAGATGCACTACAAGGAGAAGTACCACCCGCAGATGAACATCGGCTTCGCCGGTGACATCCCCAACGCCGTCGCCGAAAAGGAGTCGACGGTGAGCGAAGCGGCCTGGGCCTCCGGCCTCGCGTTCCTCTTCATCCTCGCGGGCATCGTCTTCTACTACCGCTCGCCGTGGGCGCTCTTCATCGTCGCCATCCCCGCGATCATGGGCGTGGGCGCGGCGTACGCGTTCGCCACCGCCACGTTCGGGTACGTGAACACGCCGGGCGCGTTCCTCGGCGCCATCATCGTCGGCAACGGCATCAACTATCCGATCGTCTTGCTCTCGCGGTACCGCGAGTTCCGCGCGCGCGGGGTCCCGAAGGAAGAGGCGCGCCGCGAGGCGGTGCTGAACGCGTTCCGCGCCGAGCTGGTCGGCGCCTCGGTGGCAAGCATCGCCTACGGTTCGCTCACCATCACGCAGTTCCGCGGCTTCAGCCAGTTCGGCACCATCGGCTTCGTGGGCATGCTGCTGGTGTGGGTGGCGATCGTGCCCGTCGTGCCCGCGCTGATCGTGGCGACGGAGTGGATCAAGGAGCAACCCCTCTGGGCACGCCTCGGCATCCTCATCGTGTTCCTGCCCACCGCGCCCTTCGCGATCCTCGAGCTCCTGCCGGAGAAGACGCAGCGCTCCGACGGCTCGAGCGGGCCCGCAGTCCGGCTCATCTCGCGCATCACCGAGCGCTGGCCGCTCGCGTTCGTGGTGGTGCCGCTGCTGATCACCGCGTTCTTCGCGACCAAGATTCCGAAGTATTTCCACGATCCGTGGGAGTACAACTTCAACAAGCTCGGATCGATCTCGTCCAAGAAGAGCGGCGGCGCCGGCGAGTGGAGCAACAAGGCCGACGAGGTCTTCCGCGGCAAGCAGAACATCTCCGGCACGCTGATCCTCGCCGACACGCCCGACCAGGTCGCGGCCCTCGAGAAGAAGATCCTGGAGAACGATCGCGCCGATCCGCAGGGGCAGCTGATCGACGAGATCGTGACCGTCGAGCACTTCCTCCCCGGGACCGCCGACGAACAGAAGAAGAAGCTCGAGGTGCTCGATCGGATGCGCGATCGGCTCACCCCCCACGTGCTCTCCGAGGTCTCGGAGAGCGAGCGGAAGCGCCTCGAGGAGATGAAGCCGCCCGACGACCTGAGGCAGACCCTGCCCAAGGATCTGCCGCCGCTCATCCGGCGGCGCTTCGAGGAGAACAACGGCGTGCTCGGCACGCTGATGTACATCAAGTACCAGTACGGCGTTCACTACTCCGACGGCCGCACGCTGCTCCGGATGGCGAACACCACCGACAACGTGAGGCTGAACGACGGCACCACCGTGCAGACCGCTAGCCGCTCCACGATCTTCGCGGAGATGATCCGCTCGATGGAGCGGGACGGCCCGCTCGCCACCATCGCGTCGTTCATCGCCGTCATGGTGGTGGTGATCCTCGCGACGCGCTCGAAGATCGGCACGTTTTCGGTGCTCCTCGCGCTGCTGATGGGCGTGGTCTCGCTGGTCGGCCTCGCGGCGTACACCGATACCAAGCTCAACTTCTTCAATTTCATCGCGCTACCGATCACCTTCGGCATCGGCTGCGAGTATCCGTTCAACGTGTACGATCGGGTGCGCCTCCTGAAGGGTGACGTGACGTCCGCGGTGGCGCGTACCGGCGGCGCGGTGGCGCTGTGCAGCTACACGACGACGGTCGGCTACGGCTCGATGCTCTTCTCCGACAACCAGGCGCTCCAGTCGTTCGGCAAGCTCGCGATGTGGGGCGAGATCGCGTGCACGGTCACCGCGCTGTTCTTCCTGCCGTCGCTCCTCCACGTGCTCCTCGGCACGCGCAAGAAGAAGACGGTCGCCCCCGCCGCCGCGGAGTGACCGACCGTCAGAAGCGCGCGCTGGCGAACGCCTCGGAGAGCAGCGCCTCGAGTCGCTGCGCTTCCGCCCTGGTGAACGCATCGAGGTGGGGGGAGTCGAGGTCGAGCACCGCCGCGACGCGCCCGGCGATCACCACGGGCAGCACCAGCTCCGAGCGCGTGGTGTCGTCGCACGCGATGTGGCCCGGGAAGAGCGTCACGTCCGGGACGAGCTGGACCTTTGCGGTGCGCGCGCAGGCGCCGCACACGCCGCGTGCGAGGTCGATGCGCAGGCAGCCCATCGCGCCGTGGTACGGACCGACCGCGAGCGTCTGCTCGTCGACGCGACGATAGAACCCGCACCAGTTGGTCTGCACGAGCGTCTCCCAGAGGAGGCAGGCGAGCGTCGCCTCGAGGGCGACGGCGTCGGTCTCGCCCTCGAGCACAGCGCGGATCTGCGGGAGCGCCTCGTCGAGGCGGGCGAGCCGCTCCGCGGCCGGGAGGAGCGCGCCGCGCGCGACGGGAGGAAGGAGGATGCCTTCCGACACGGGGCCTAGTGTCCCTTCAGCTCGTCGCTGCACGCCGTGTCGTGCAGCTGCCTGCAGGCCGCCGCGAGCATGCGAACGTCTTCGCCGACGAGGCTGCCGCCGCGGAACTTGGGAAGGAGCAGGTTGCGGACGACCTCGGGCTTGTTGTCGAGCGCGGCCTGACGGGCGCGATCCATCACGTTGGGCGCCGCGGGCTTCACGGTCGGCGTGGGCGTCACGCTCACGACCGGCGCCGTGGTGGTGGTGGGGGCGGTGGGATGCGGCGCGGGCGGGCGCGGCGTGGTGGGATTCGGCGCCGCGGTCGCGCTGGGCGGGATGACCGGCTCGCGTCCCGTCGCCGTGGGCGGCTGGCTTGGCGCGGCGATTGCCTGATCGAGCGCGGCGACCTCCATGGCGAGCTGCTTCTTGTGATTGTCGTCGAGCGTCTTCGCGGCAGCGGCGCGGTTCAGCATCAGGCGCTTCTGCCCGGGCTCGGGCTCGAGGCGCGCCTTCTTCATGAGCGACTCGGCCCACAGGCCCTCGATGTGCCGAAAATCGATCGAGTCACGCCACGGAGACTTCTCGGGGAGGGTCGAGACCTGGGCGTAGGCGGCGTCGCACTCGTCGATGGTGCACGACTTCTTCGCCTCCATCACGAGCTGCTGATCGGTATCGGTGGGCTGCGTGATGTTGCCGTTGGGAGGCGTGTCACTGCCGGCGCGCGAGCGGAGCACGTACACGAACGTGAGGATGATGAGCGCGCCCACCACGCCGGCGCCGACGATGGGGAGCGCGTACCCGCCCCAGCCCTTGCGGCGTGGGTCGGCGAGCTCGGCATCGCGGTCGCTGATCGCGGTGAGCTGCTGGCTCTCGTTGGGGCCGGGCACGAACACCTGACCGGCGCCGACGAACTTGAAGCGCACGTCGCCGAGCTCGATGACGTCACCCGCCTCGATGATGCTCCGCTTCAGCTCGACGGCGTTCACGCGCACGCCGTTGGACGAGCCCTTGTCGACGATCTCGTAGCGGCCGTCACCAAGCGCGTGCACCTCGCAGTGCAGGCGCGAGACCGAGTTGTGGTTGACCGAGATGCTCGCGTCCTCGGCGCGGCCGATGGTCATGCGCTCGCGATCGAGCGGGTACTCGACGCCCGGCGTGGGGCCCACGAGCATGACGAAGCGGCTGGGGCGCTCGGTCAGATCCTGACCGCGGAACGCGGCGGCCATGGGGATGGTCGCCTTGACGTCGTGGCCGGGATCGGTCTGCGTGACGGGGATCGCAGCGGTCTCGGTCGCGGAGGCGGCGTCGTCCTGGAGGACGATGCGGTAGTCGCCTATCTGGATCAGATCGCCGTGCTGGAGATCCTGGATGTGCGCGACGCGCAGCCCGTTGACGAAGAGCCCGTTGTAGCTGGAGCGATCCTCGAGGACGAAATTGTCCTCGGGGCTGGGATTGCCCGGCGGGGGAGGCGCATGACCGTTCGCGCGCTTGCGCTTGATACGACCGTGCTCGCGGGAGACGTTCCTCTCCGTGAGCCTGATCGTGTTCCCCTCCTGTCGCCCGATGGTGTAGTCATCGCGCGTAAGAGGGACGACCGTGCGTTTCCCTTCGTCGTCCTCGATGACCAGCTTCCACATGGGCGGAGCGCGGCGTCTCTCGTTAGTTGGCGAACGCGGGGCAGTTCAAGAGCGCAAAATGCCTCGCAAGTGTAGCGACCCGTCGCGCTCGAATGCAACGACCAGCGCACCGACGACCAGCGCAACGACGACCAGCGCAACGACGACCGGAGGCGGAGGCGAAAGTCGGAACCGTGAGTCTGGAAAAATTCAGCATGCCTGAAAGCGTCTTCTTTCCGGGTCCGCGCATCCCCCTGATGCTTGCCAGAGTCGTATCACCATTGATTGTTCTGGTGCTCGCCTTCTCTCTCTCGACGGTCGCTTGTGCGGGGGCGGTCCCGGGGACGATCGGGGCCAAGCTGGGGCAGCGGCCGGATGGGCGGCTGTTCGTGCGCGAGGCGCCCGCGGGCGAGGGTGCGGCCCAGGCGGGGCTCGAGCTCGACGACGAGATCCTCGCGATCGACGGCCGCCCGGTGCGGGGGATGACCGAGGAGGACGTGAGGCGGTCGGTCCGCGGTGAAGCCGGTTCGGTCATGACGCTGCGCGTGGAGCGAGCCGGCGTGGCGCGCGACGTCAAAGTGAAGCGAAGCCCCAGGATCCTGGAGAAGAAATGAGCTCGGTTCGCTGGCTGTACCTGCATGGATTCGCGTCGAGCCCGCAGTCGACGAAGGCACGCGCGTTCGCGGCGTGGGGCGAGCAGCGCGGGCTCGCGATCGAGGCGCTCGATCTGCGCGTGCCGTCCTTCGAGCACCTGCGCTTCTCGGCGATCAAGGCGCGCGTCCGCGAGGCGATCGGGGGCGGTCGCGATCGGGCGGTGCTCATCGGCTCGAGCCTCGGTGGCCTCACGGCGTGCCGGGTCGCGGAGGAGGATGCGCGCGTCTGCGCGGTGCTCGCGATGGCGCCGGCGTTCCGGCTCGCCGAGACCTGGCGCGCGAGGATGGGCGCGAGCGACTGGGAGGCGTGGCGCCGCGAGGGCACCGTCGACGTCGACGACTTCGGGACCAAGCAGAAGCGACCGCTCGACTTCGGGTTCGTCGAGGAGCTCGAGACGCTCGATGCGGACCCCGCGGACGTGCGCGTCCCGGTGCTCGTCGTCCACGGAACGAAGGACGAGGTCGTCTCGATCGAGCGCTCGCAGACCTGGGCGCGGGGCCGGCGCAACGTCCGGCTGGTCGAGGTCGACGACGGCCACGAGCTGGGCGCATCGGTCCCGCGCATCCTGGCGGAGGCGGATGCGTTCTTCGCCTGCTTCCTCGCCGGAGCGTGACGCGACGCGTTATCTGGCTGAGGACGGGATGCGCTACTCGAGGCGCTGGGGCTCGCCCGCGGGTAGCAGCGCGACGAACGCGTCGCGCGCCGCGTCGACCAGGGCCTCGTCGCGCCCGTCGAAGGTGAGCTTCGTCTTGTAGGTCGCGTCCTGCCACTTCGGGTACGAGCCGACGCCCACCTCCGGGAAGCGCGCGACGATGCTGTCGAGGAGCGGCTTGAGATCGCCCTCGTCCATCTTCGTGAAGACGGCGCGCGAGACGTAGCTCGTGCCCGTGCCGATGCGGCCCACCACCACCGGCAGCTTCATGCGGAAGATCTCGGGGACCCCCGGCATGAGCCACACGTTCTGGATGCGGATGGTCGGCCAGCGGATCTCGGTGCTCGTCTCGAGCGTCGCGCCCTCGGGCACCAGCGCCATCTGCAGGTGCCCCGCGGTGCAGCGCTCCTGGTAGTGGTCGCGCAGCATCTTCGCGAGCATCGGGTCCTCGACCGCCGCGACGCCGAAGGCCTTCGCGACCCCCAGCACCGTCACGTCATCGTGGGTGGGGCCGACGCCGCCCGACGTGAACACCCAGTCGTGGGTCGACGCGAGCGCCTTCACCTCGCGGGCGATCTCCTCGACGTCGTCGAGGATCATGACCACGCGCCGCAGCTCGACGCCGAGACCGCGGAGCGTGCGGGCGAGCACGTGGACGTTCGCCTCCTCGACCTTGCCGCTCAGGAGCTCATTGCCGATGACGAGCGCAGCCGCCGTGGAGGGGGGAGCAAGCGGCATCGGGAGAAGCTAACAGCTAACAGCTGACGGCTGACAGTCCCTGAGTGTCTCGCTCTCGGACTGTCAGCTGTCAGCTGTTAGCTTCCTTCTGATACTCTCGCGCAGTGCGCCGCATCCTCGTGGTGGAAGACTCCGCGTCGACGCGGTCGTTCGTGCGGGCCATCCTGGAGGACCCTGCGCCCGAGGCGCGCGCCCAGCTCGGCCCCCTCGAGGTCACCGAGGCGCAGAGCGGGTTCGACGCGATGCGTCTCCTGCCGCGGACCCGCTTCGACCTCATCATCACCGACATCAACATGCCCGACGTGAACGGGCTGGAGCTCATCAGGTTCATCCGCAAGTCGGAGCAGTACAAGACCACGCCCCTGGTCATCATCTCCACGCAGGCCACCGAGCGTGACGTGGAGCGCGGTCGCAAGCTCGGCGCCGATGCCTACGTCCCGAAGCCGTTCGATCCCGAGCTGCTTCGCGACACCTGCGCGCGGCTCCTCACGGTCCCGAGGGAGCGCCCGCATGGCTGAGCACCCGGGCGGCGGCGGAGGCGGACGAGGCGAGAGCGCCGGCGACAAAGCGCGCGAGGAGTTCTTCTCCGAGGCCCAGGAGATCGTCGACGGCCTGAGCCGCGATCTCCTGGCGCTCGACGACGTGTGCCGTCGCGGCGGGAGCGACGCCGAGCTCGTCAACGACGTCTTCCGCGCCGTGCACACGCTGAAGGGTCTCTCGGGCCTCTTCGGCGCCGCCATGATGAGCGGCCTCTCGCACGAGCTCGAGAACCTGCTCGACGACCTGCGCCTCGGACGGATCGATCTCACGTCGCAGGTTCTCGATCTGCTCTTCCAGTCGGTCGAGCTCTATGGCCGCATCCTCGCCGCCGCCAAGGGCGATGCGCCCGAGCCCGCGCAGGAGGTGAAGGCGCTCCTCACGTCGCTCGGCCAGGTGGCGCAGCAGAAGGGCGGAGGCGGCGGTAGCGTCGTCGCGCAGTACGAGCTCGATCCTGGCCTGCTCGGCGTGCTCACCGAGTACGAGGAGCATCGCCTGCGCACCAACCTGCAGGCGGGCCTCTCGCTCTACCGGCTGCGCGTGCAGTTCCAGCTCTCCACCATCGACTCCGCGCTCGACGACCTGAAGTCGAAGACGCGGCCGCACGGCGAGATCATCACGTTCCTGCCCACCGGCGAGGGGGGCGACGCGGAGAGCGTCGAGCTCGAGATCCTCGTCGCGAGCCGCGCCTCGCTGGGCGTGCTGCGCGGCGCGGTCGCGGGGCCCAACATCACGGTGGAAGAGGTTCGCCGGCGCGACGGCTCGCCGAACCCGCTCGCGAGCATCCCGCCGCCGCCTTTCCCGCAGGAAGCCGGCTTCGTCGACTCGCTCCCTCCCCCGATCACGGCGGGCGGCGACGCGCTGCTCGACGAGATCAACGGCGTCGCCACGCGCACGTCGGTGCCTCCCGCGGCGCCCTCGTTTCCGCCCGCGGTCGCGCCAGGCACCTTCCCGCCGGGTGGACCGCCGGGCGTCGCCGGTGGCACGACCGGGCCCTCGCAGACGCGCGAGCGCGAGCTGACGCTCCGCAGCGTCACGCAGACGGTGCGCGTCGACATCCGCAAGCTCGACCACCTGATGAACATCGTAGGCGAGCTCGCCATCGTGCGCGGCGTGGTGGCGCGCCTCTCCGAGCGGGTGCGGCTCGATCCCGACCTCAAGGAGATCGCGCCCGACCTCCATCGCCTCCACCGCTCCTTCGACCGCCACCTCGCGCAGATGCAGAACGGCATCCTCGAGGTGCGGATGGTCCCGCTGGGGCAGGTGTTCGACAAGCTCGCGCGCATCGTCCGCCAGATCTCGCGCGAGCACGACAAGCAGGTGAACCTGGTCATCACCGGCGCCGAGACCGAGATCGACAAGCTGATCGTCGAGGAGCTCTCCGATCCGCTGATGCACATGATCCGCAACGCCATCGATCACGGGATCGAGGACAAGGATCAGCGCATGCGCGTGGGCAAGCCGCCGGTCGGCACCATCGCGCTCAACGCCTTCCAGAAGGGCAACCACGTCGTCCTCGAGATCGAGGACGACGGCACCGGCATGGACCCCGCGGTGATCATCGCCGCCGCGCTGCGCCGCGGCCTCGTCACCGAGACCGAGGCGCGCGAGATGAGCTCGAAGGAGGTCCTCTCCCTCGTGTTCCAGCCCGGCTTCACCACCCGCGACGACGTGACCGCGCTCTCCGGCCGCGGCGTCGGGATGGACATCGTCAAGACGAACATCAGCAAGCTCGGCGGCGTCGTGGACATCACGAGCGAGGTCGGGATCGGCACGAAGATGACGATCACGCTGCCCATCACGCTCGCCATCATCAGCGTGCTGATGCTCGAGGTCGCGGGCCGCACGTTCTGCATGCCGCTCGCGAGCGTCGAGGAGGCGATCGTTTTCGACGACGCGATGATCAAGACCTTCGAGGGCCGCGAGGTCATGACCCAGCGCGGCGCGACGCTGCCCATCGTCCGGCTCGCGAAGCTGTTCCAGCTCGACGGCTACCGGCCGGGCGTGTGGATCAACGAGTCCGCGCCCACCCCCAAGCCGCCCGAGGTGCGGCCTGGGCGCAAGGCGAAGAGCTACTGCATCGTCGCCACCGTGGCCGAGCGGCGCGTCGGCTTCATCGTCGACAAGCTCGTGGGCCAGCAGGACATCGTCATCAAGGCGCTCGGCAAGTCGCTGAAGAAGGCGCGCGGCCTCGCGGGCGCCACCGAGCTCGGCGATCAGCGCGTGGGCCTGGTGCTCGACGCCGCGGCGCTCATCAACGAGGTGCTCGCCAGCCCCGACGGCCGGCAGGCATCGCTCGAGGCCGGTGGCCGCGTCGCCAAGTCGGCGGACGGAGGCCTCTCGTGAAGGCCCTCCTGGCGCGTCGCGGTGAAGGTCGCTCCGCGCTCCAGCGCGCGGACGAGCTCGGCAAGCGCGCCGAGTACCTCGCGTTCATGCTCGGGACCGAGGCGTACGCCATCCAGATCGGCAACATCGTCGAGATCCTCAAGCCGCTTCCGATCACCGAGATCCCGCGCGCCGATCCCGAGGTGGTGGGCGTGATGAGCGTCCGCGGGCGGCTGGTCACGGTCGTCGATCTCAAGCGGCGCTTCCGGCTCACCCGCAGCTTCACGATGGACAAGAAGAGCCGCATCCTCCTCGTGGACGCGGCGGGTGAGCTCATCGGGCTCCTCGTCGACGAGGTGCTCCAGGTGTATCGCCTCGCCGAGAGCGAGATCGAGCCGCCGCACGTCCTCGGCACCGAGCAGCCTCCGCACGTCGTCGGCCTGGGCCGGCCGGTCGGCGGCGCGGTGCTCCTCCTCCTCGATCTCGCGCCGCTCTTCCTCGACTGATCCCCCGGAATCCTCGCTCATGCCCAGGCAGCGCCACGACCCCACGAAGAACCTCGTCGGCTTCCTCGTGGGCGACGTGGCCTACGCGGTGCGCATCGAGGCGGTGCGCGAGATCGTGAACCCGCTCGACGTCGTGGAGCTGCCGCGCGCGCCGATCGAGGTGCGCGGCGTCGCGTCGTTCCGCGAGGAGGTCGTGCCCGTCATCGATCTCCGCATCCGCTTCGGCCTCGGGCTCGGGGAGAACCACCGCCGGAACAAGTGGATCATCATCGACGTCACGCCGCGCGCGCGCTCCGCGGCCCACGAGCCGACGCCGGTGAAGGCCGCGGGGCGGTTCGTGGCGCTGGTGGTCGACTCCGTCACCGAGGTGTTCGGCACCGGCGGCGAGGAGATGCGCCCTGCGCCGGCGCTCGGCGCCGGCGACGACGTGCGCGGGATCGAGGGCGTCGCGTCGTACGCCGGCGGGCTCGTCTTCGTGCTCGACGTGCGAGCGTTCAGCGCCATCGCCGACGCGGTCGCGAGCGTCACCGATCCCGGCTCGATCCCCGATCGACGCTTCGGTAGCCCATGAGCGATCGCGTCACCAGCGACCGCGTCGCGAGCGTGAGGCAGCGCCTCGCCGATGCCGAGCCCGAGGTGCGTCGCCTGGCGACGCAGGAGATCCCGGCCCTCCCTGCGCCCGACTCCTGCGATCTCCTGCTGGTCGCGCTGGGGGACGAGGACTGGCGCGTTCGCAAGGAGGCCGCGACCCTCGCCGCGCGCGTCGAGCCGCGGACCGCGGTGGTCTTCGCGCTCGCGCGCGTGCTCGGTGATCGCGACGACGTGGGGCTGCGCAACGCAGCGGTCGAGGCGCTCGTCTCGATCGGTCCCGACGCCGTCCCCGGCGCCATAGACGCGCTCTCGCGGCTCGATGCCGACGGACGGAAGCTCGCGGTGGAGATGCTCGCCGGCGCGCCCACGCTCCCGGGAATGCGCGCGCTCGTGAAGTGCCTCGCCGACGGCGATCCCAACGTGGTGGTCGCTGCCACCGAGGGGCTGGGGCGCGCCGACCTCGCGGGTGACGAGGCCCGCGAGATGGCGACGGTCGCTCTCACCGAGCTGCTCTCCTCGGGGAGCACGCCGTCGCGCCTTGCCGCGCTCGACTCGCTGCGCAAGCTCGGGACCGATGTCCCGTGGCCTGCGCTCGAGCCGCTATTCTCCGATTCGCTGCTGCGGCGCCCCGCCATCGCCGCGGCCGGCGGCAGCCTGGTGCCGCGCGCGGTGCGGGCGCTCGCCGAGGCGTGTGCCGATCCCAGCCCCACGCTCTCGCTCGAGGCCGCGATCGCGCTGGGGCGGAGCATCGAGGAGGGCTGGGGCGACGAGGAGCTGCTCGAGATCGCGGCGAAGACGCTGCGCGCCTCGATCCCGGCGCGCGCCCGGCTGCGCAAGCTCGCGCGCGCGGGTGACTCGGAGCCGAGCGGCCGCGGCGCAGCCGTGCTGGCGCTGGGGCTCATCCGCGATCCCGACGACGTCGCGCTCATCGCCGATGCCCTCGCCGATGATGCCGTGGCCGACCGCGCCGAGGCGGCGCTCCGGCTCTTCGGTGAGGGCGCGGTCGAGCCGCTGCTGGTCGCGGGGCGCACCGGCGCGCCCTCGCTGCGCGGGGCGACCATCTCGATGCTGCCGCAGCTCGCCTCGCGCGAGCCTACGCCGCTCGCCGCCGTGCGCGAGGCGCTCGTCGATCCTTCGTCGGAGGTGGTGGCGCCGGCGCTCAAGAGCCTCGCCATCGTCGGCGGCCCGTCGGATCTCGAAGCAGTGGCGCGCCACGTCACGAGCGCCGATCCCAAGGTCGCAGGCGCAGCGCACGCGGCGCTACTCGCCATCGCCGCGCGTCATCTCGATGCCGCGCGAGCGGCGGCGGCGGGCATCGATCCCCGCGGAGACGGCGCGCTGACCGCGACCATCGTGCTCGGCGCGCTTGCCCGGGCCAAGGCAACGACGCCCGAGGACGCCGCGTTTCTCGCGAGCGCGCTCTCGCATCGCGACGCCGCGGTGCGCCGCGTCGCCATCGATGCGCTGGCCGCGATCGGGAGCGAGGATGCGGCGGCGGCGGTGACGCTCTCGCTCGCCGACGAGGAGCCGGTGGTCGCGAACGCCGCGATTCGCGCGCTCGGTCGGCTGGGGCGCGGTGAGCAGCTCGCGCTCCTCGCTGCGACGACGCGCGACCCGATTCGCCTGGGCGCGGTCCTGCGCGCGCTGAAGGATGCCGATCCGGAGCGCGCGTTCGCGGCGGCGCGCCCGCTGCTGCGCTCACGCGAGGCGGCGGTCGCAGCGGCGGCCGTGGAGGTGGTGGGCGCGGTCGCGGTCGAGGGGCGTGTCGATGCGCTCATGGGCGCGGCCGACCACCCCGATCACGAGGTGGCGAAGCTCGCGCTCGCGGCGCTCGCGAACACCGGCGACGAGCGCGCCGTCGCCGCGCTCGCGCACGCCCTCGAGCACGAAGCCGAAGCAGTTCGCCGCTACGCCGCGGAGCTGCTGGGCTACGAGGACGGCGTCGACGCGGAGGGCTTGCTGCGCGCGCGGCTCGACCGCGAGCGCAGCGCCGAGGTCCGCAACGCGATCATGGCGGCGCTCTCCGCGCGCCGCGATTCACCAGGCGAGGGCGACGCGTGACCCGCAGGCTCTTCGGAGCCGGCCTCGGCGAGGCCGTCCTCCGGGCCGACGAGTACCGGCTGATCCGCGATCTCGTGAGCGAGCGCCTCGGGATCTGGTTCGGACCGGAGTCACGCCTCTCGCTGGAGCGCAGGCTGCGCGAGCGCCTCACGGTGCGCGGCCTGACGTCCTACGGCGACTACTATCAGCTGCTGAAATACGGGCCGCTCGCGCAGGAGGAGTGGGAGGAGGCCTCGGAGCTACTCACCACCCACGAGACATACTTCTACCGCGAGGACTACCAGCTCCGCTCCTTCAGGAACGAGCTGCTCCCCATGCTCGCGGAGCGCGGCAAGCAGCGGCGGCGGCTCCACGTGTGGAGCGCGGGCTGCTCCACGGGGGAGGAGGCGTACACCATCGCGATGCTCGTGCTCGAGAGCGGGCTCTTCGAGGGCTGGGAGGTGCGCGTCTACGGCTCCGATCTCTCGAAGAAATGCATCAGCGCGGCGCGCCGCGGGATCTACGGTCCGACGTCGTTCCGCACCACGAGCGAGGAGTCGAAGCGGCTGTGGTTCCAGCGCGCGGGTGAGGCGGGCGAGGCCTTCGGGGTGACGCCAGAGGTCCGCGCGCTGTGCCATTTCGGACAGATGAACCTCCTCGACCAGGAGCGGACGCACCTCGTGGGCCGCTGCGACGTCATTTTTTGCCGCAACGTGCTGATCTACTTCGACGGCGCGAGCCGGAAGCGCGTGATCGAGATGTTCCACGATCGCCTGGTGGCGGGCGGTGTGCTCTTGCTCGGTCACGCGGAGTCGCTCTTGAATGTCTCGACCGCCTTCGAGCTGTTACACTTGAGCGAGGACCTCGTGTATCGCAAGCCGATGCTCGGCAGTCCTGGAAACCCGTGACGAAACCTCCCATCCGGCTCCTCGTCGTCGACGACTCCGCGTACAACCGCCGGAACATCGCCGACGTGTTCGCGACCTACCCGGAGGTCGAGGTGGTCGGCAAGGCGGCCGACGGCGAGGAGGCGCTCCGCCTGGCGACTCTCCTCAAGCCCGACGTGATCACGCTCGACCTCGAGATGCCGCGCATGGACGGCTTCACGTTCCTGCGCATCCTGATGTCACGCCAGGCGACGCCGGTGATCGTCGTGTCGTCGTACTCGCAAAAGGAGAATGTCTTCAAGGCGCTCGAGCTCGGCGCGCTCGACTTCGTCGCGAAGCCGACCGCGCAGATCTCGCCCGACGCGACCGATCTCCGCGATCAGATCCTGGAGAAGGTGCTGCTGGTGCGGCAGCTGCGCGCGAACTTCGCGCCCGCGGCGCCGATCTCGCGCCGGCAGGTCAGCGGACAGTTCGGCGCCGACGGGCGGCCCTCGTTCCCCGACTCGACGTCGATGCGCGCGGCCTCCCCCTACATCGCGCCCAAGCACGTGATTGCCATCGCGAGCTCCACCGGCGGTCCCTCGGCGCTGCTCGAGATCTTCTCGAAGATCCCGCTCACCAGCACCGCGGGCCTGGTGGTGGCGCAGCACATGCCCGACAAGTTCACGCGCACCTTCGCCGAGCGCCTCGACAAGCGCGGCGCAGTCCGCACCAGCGAGGCGGTCTCTGGCGATCGCCTCGGCAAGCTCACTGGCTTCGTGTGCCCGGGACGCCACTGCATGGAGGTCCACCAGAACGGGGTGGAGCTCAAGATAACGGTGGGCGCGCCCAAGGGCGACGACCGCTACGTGCCGAGCGCCGACCGCCTGCTGAAGAGCGTCGCCGCCGCCGCGGGCGCGCGCGCGGTGGGGGTGATCCTCACCGGCATGGGAGACGACGGCGTCGAGGGCGCGCGCGCCATTCGCGACGCCGGCGGCCTGGTGATCGCCGAGTCGCAGGAGACCGCGGTCGTCTACGGGATGCCGGGCGCGGCGGTCCGCGCCGGGATCCCGCACAAGGTGCTAGCCCTCCCCCAGATCGCCGAGCTGCTGGCTACGCTCTAGGCTCGCGCGACACGGGAGAGAGGTCGTCGACCATCGTCTTCGCCAGCATGCGCAGATGCGAGGCGTCGAACGGCTTGTCGAAGCGCTCGTTCGTGACCCGATCCAGGAACTCGCGGGCGGCGATCGTGAACGCGCCGCCGGTGATGAAGACCATGCGCGCCGCCTGATCGGGGGCCTCTTCCATGAGCTGCGCGTGCAGGTCCATGCCCGAGAGCTGCGGCATCATGAGGTCGCAGAGGATCATGTCGAACAGCTCGCCGCCGCGGATCCGATCGAGCGCTTCCTGCGCGCTCGTCGTCGTGATGACGTCGTGGCGGCGACCGAGCGTGCGGCGGATGGCAGCGCCGACGGCGGCATCGTCGTCGATCACGATGACCTTGCCGCTCCGGCCGCGCCCGGTCGAGACCCGCGGTGTGGCCCGCGTCTCGACCGCCGCGCTTCCGGCGCCCGGGAGAATCACGCGAAATGTGGCCCCCAGGCCGGCCGTGCTCTCGACGACGATGTCACCGCCCAGGCTCTCCACCGTGCCGTGCGAGATCGCGAGGCCGAGGCCGCTGCCGAGGCCCTGCGGCTTGGTAGTGAAGAACGGGTCGAAGATCCGAGAGAGGTGCTCGGGCCGGATGCCGCCGCCGCTGTCACGGATCTCGACGATGGCGCGCCCGTCGTCGGTCCAGGTCTTCACCTCGATCTGGTTGTCCTCGGCGTGGCCGTCAGGGATGGCCTGCGCGGCGTTGATGAGCAGGCTGAAGAACACCTGCGTGATGCGCGCCTCGTCGGCGAGGACGAGCGGTACCGGCCGGTACACCTTGAGCACGCGCGCCCGATGCCGGATCTCGTTCGAGGCGAGCGCGAGCGCCGACTCGACCACCCGGAGGATGTCGAGCGGCGTCCTCCGGTCCTCGTCGATGCGCGAGAACACGCGCAGGCTCCGCACCGTGCGGGCGACGCGCTCGGCGCCGGCCTTGGCCTCGGCGGCGAGGTCGTCGAGCTCGGTGAATGCCAGGGGCGGCAGCTTGCTGCGGTGGACCTCGAGCTGCTCGCGCATGTAGTCGAGGTTCGCGAGCACGTACGTGAGCGGGTTGTTGATCTCGTGCGCGACGCCGGCGGCGAGCGTCCCTACCGAGGCGAGGCGGTCGGTGGTGGCGACGCGCGCGTTGCGCGAGCGCGCGTCACCGATGTCGTGACCGAGCTCGATGATCGCCGCCCTACCCTCGAAGTCGATGCGCGCGGCGGTGGTTCGCATGCGAACCATCACGCCGTCGCGCGCCAACCAGCCGATCGGTAGTGCCTCGGCGCTCGGCTTCTCGGGCGAGAGCTCGCGCCATCGCGCGTCGAACACGTCGCGGCCCTCGGCGCTGACCAGCGACGCGATCGGCAGCGCGACCAGCTCCGCCGGGTCGCCGTAGCCGAGCGCCGTCGAGAAGGCGCGGTTCGCCTGCACGACGTTGCCGTCGCGATGCACGCACGCAGCGCCGGGGAGGACCTTCACGAGGCTGCGCATCGGGTCGAGCGCCATGCCCACCATTCTACGTGAGGCGCTGCCGCGATTGGGATACCCTCTCGTTCCCCCTGGGAGGTAGGCGGCGATGCAGGGGAGCCTAGGTTTTCGCGGAACGAAGCGGTTCGAGGTCGATGTTCGCCTGGGGGCGGGCGGGATGGGTGTCGTCCATCGCGCACGCGATCTCGAGCGCGGCGAGACCGTCGCGCTGAAGACGATGGTGCACCTCGACCCCGAGGCGCTGCTCCGCTTCAAGCGCGAGTTCCGGTCGCTGGCCGACATCAGCCACCCGAACGTCGTTCAGCTCTACGAGCTGTTCAGCGAGCACGACCAGTGGTTCTTCACGATGGAGCTGATCGACGGCGTCGATCTCATGACCTGGGTGCATTCGTCCCTCACGACGCCGCCGCCCGCGTCGCTCCTCGGGCCCGCGCTCGGTGCGGGGCTCCACCAGACGGTGCTCGCCGGCCCGTCGAACTTCGACTCCCTGAAGCCTCCCCGCTCGCTCACCGAGCACCCTCCGGCGTCGGTGAAGCAGTTCGCGATCCGCGACGTGGCGCGCCTGCGTGATGCCTTCCGGCAGCTCGCCGTCGGGCTCGGCGCCATCCACGCGTCGGGCAAGCTGCATCGCGACGTGAAGCCGCCGAACGTGCTCGTGACGCGCACCGGGCGCGTGGTGCTGCTCGACTTCGGCGTCGCGGCCGACTTCGTCGACCGGTCGGGCCACGGCGTCGACGACTCGCTCTCCGGGACGCCTGCGTACATGGCGCCCGAGCAGGCCTCGTTCATGCGCGCCACGCCGGCCACGGATTGGTACGCGGTGGGGGTCGTCCTGTACGAGGCGCTCACCGGGCGGCTACCGTTCGACGGCTCGCCGCCCTCGATCCTCTTCGCGAAGCAGCAGGGACCGCCGCTACCGCCCTCCGCCTACCTCGACGGGGTGCCCGAGGACCTCGCGCAGCTCGCGATGGATCTGCTCGTGCCCGACGCGCGAAAGCGCCCCACCGGCGAGCAGATCGTCGCGCGGCTCGAAGGCGCGCGCAGCAGCGTCATCACCACGCCGAGCGAGGTCTCGTTCGTGGGGCGGAGCGAGCAGCTCGAAGCGCTGCGGAGCGCGTTCACGGCCAGCCGCGAGAAGCTCGTCGTGGTCATGCTCCACGGTCGTTCGGGCATGGGCAAGAGCGCGCTGGCGTCGCGCTTCCTCGGCGAGCTCGCGGCGAAGCAGGACGCGCTCGTGCTCTCGGGCCGCTGCTACGAGCGCGAGACGGTGCCGTTCAAGGCCGTCGACCCGGTCGTCGACGAGCTCCGGCACTGGCTCTCGCGCCTCCCCGAGGGCGACGCCTACGCGCTCCTGCCGCCCGACCTCGATGCGCTGGCCCGGGTGTTTCCGGTGCTCGGCGACCTCGATCGCTCGGGCCGACCCTCGGATACGCGCGAGATCGACAAGGCGGCGCCGCACGAGCTGCGCCGCCGCGCCTTCGCGGCGCTGCGGGCTCTCCTCGGCAACATCTCGCGCGAGTACCGGCTCGTCATGCACATCGACGACCTCCAGTGGTGCGACGCCGACAGCGTCCAGCTGCTCGAGGCCCTGTTTGCGGCGCCCTCGCCGCCGTGGATGCTCACGCTCTCCTACCGCAGCGAGCTGGGCGGGAGCTCGGTCCCGCTCGCCGAGCTGCGGGCGGCCGTCGCCAAGCTCGACGACGCGTGCATCCTGCGCGAGGTCGACGTGCGCGAGCTCGCTCCGCTCGAGGCGGGGGAGCTCGCGCGGTCGCTCGTCGACTCGCAGGATCCGGACGTGGTTGCGCTCGTCACCGCCGAGGCCGGAGGCAACCCGCTGTTCCTTGCCGAGCTCGCGCGCTGGGCGAACGAGCATCTCGGAAGCGAGCAAGATGCGGGTGGCCTATCGCTCGAGCAGGTCATCCTCGACCGCGT
>JAYTBL010000398.1:0-21131 GCA_043736975.1 Polyangiaceae bacterium | reverse complement strand
GGACGATGCCGGTGAGCGGGATCGCGCCGCCGGCGCTCGCCGCGGCGCGTGCCTTGGCGAAGGCGGCGGGGTTGTCGTCGACGTCGATGACCTCGAAGGAGATCTTCCGATCGGTCAGCCCGCGCTCGAGCGAGCGACAGGCGCTGCACCACTTCGCGCCGTAGATGGTGACGGGCGACGACGACAGCGACGAGACCTCCGGCGGAGGAGGAGGCGCTGCGCCGAGGCCCACGACCGACGTGGCGAGCACGAAGAGGAACGAACGAAGGCAAAGCACCCCTTCAGACTACGGGACCTCGCCCGCCGCGCAAGTCGCGGGTCGCGGAGGACCCGATCCACCGGACCGGCGGCCGCCGCGGGGACCCACTCGGTGCGCGGATCATCGAGATTGCCGCGATTGTCGGGGCGGCATGTGCCGTGCTGAGGACCCTCGCAACCCCTACCGAGGAGACTCTTCATGCGCCATATCCCTGCGACCATTCTCTTGTGCGGCCTCACGCTCCTCGCCCCCGCGTGCTCGAAGAAGAACGACGACAGCTCGACGCTCACCACCACCGCGACCACCGCCCCCGCGAAGGCCGGCACGCCCGCGCCGCCCGTCGAGAAGGCTGCGCCTGCCGCCGCTGCGCCCGCTGCCGGGGTCGAGGTCAGCCCCGAGATGAAGGCCTTCATGAGGATGCTCGACGGCAAGGACGCGAGCGCAGGCAACGCCCTGAAGAAGTACGGCATCAAGGGCCTCAAGGACGCCGACCTCGGGATGTACACGCTCAACGATCCGAAGGTCGTCAAGGCCGAGAAGGTCGGCGCGCTGCAGTGCTACACGATGGTCAGCGCCGCCGGCATGATGAAGCACACCAGCAAGCTGTGCTGGAACGCCGCGGGCAAGATCGCCGAGGTCACCGACACCTCGGAGTGACCTGGGGTGCTCCACGTTGTAGAACGCGCGCATGTCACGCCCCTCCTTCATCGTGTCCAGTGCCGACGTTCCGGAGACGACGCACCGCTACCGCGATCCACGGTGCTCGTGGGCGGCGACGCACGACGGCAAGCCGCGGGGCTGAAGCCCCGCTTTGTTGCCGAACGCGACCGACCACCACTACTCTCCTCGTGGCGGAGGCTGACGCGTGGCTCAAGTCGTTGGCGGTCGCTACCATCTCATTGCACATCTCGGCGGAGGCGCGAGCGCAGATGTCTCCCTCGCGAAGACCGACGCGGCGGCGCCCCCTCCCGCCGGCGTCCGCGCGCCGCCGCAGCTCGTGGTGGTCAAGCGGCTGAAGCTGGGGGCAGACGCCGAGACCGAGGTCGCCGCGCAGTTCCTCGAGGAGGCGCGCCTCGCGGTGCGCCTCGGCCACCCCAACATCGCCAAGGCCTACGAGGCTGGCGAAGGCCCCGAGGGTCCGTTCCTGGTGCTCGAGTACCTCGAGGGGCAGACCCTCGCGCGCATCCGTTCGCGCGCCAACCGCCGCGGAACCGGCGTGCCGCGCGCCATCGCCATCCACATCGCGATGGAGGTGGCGGCAGGCCTCGCCTACGCGCACGACCTCAAAGACGCCGCGAGCAAGCCGCTGCGGATCGTCCACCGGGATGTCTCGCCCGAGAACATCGTGGTCACGTACTCGGGCGCGACCAAGCTCGTGGACTTCAGCGCCTCGCCGCTCGCGGGCGCGAAGCCTGACGCCGTGCCCCCGCGGGGCACCGTCGCGTACCGCGCGCCCGAGCAGGTGAAGTCCGCGGTCGCGCTCGACGGCCGCGTCGATGTCTTCACCACCGGCATCGTCCTGTGGGAGCTCCTGGCCGGTCGCCGCATGTGGGAAGGCCTCTCCGAGGCCGAGGCGCTCGCGCGCCTCGCCGACGAGCCGCCGCTTCCGTCGCTGCGCTCGGTCGTGCCCGACATGCCGGAGAAGGTCGACGCCGTGGTGGCGCAGGCGCTCGCGAAGATCCGCGACGATCGCTTCGACTCCGTCGCGGATCTGCGCGAGGCGCTCGCGAAGCTCGCCGCGCTTCCCGATCTCGCGACGACGCCCGCGCAGGTCGCCGAGCTCGTCACCGCGCTCTTCGAGGACGAGCGCGAGAAGATGCGCGCCACCGTCGACGAGGCGCTGCTTCGTCCGGCGGGCGCCGGGTCGCTGCCCCAGCTCCGCCCGCTCGCGCCGACCTCGTCCAACAAGTTCGTCGACGTCGACACCGATCCCAGCCTCTGGAAGAACGTCGCGCCCTCGTCGCCAGCGTTGCCCGTGACCACCACGCGCGTGGTCGAGGTGCTGCGGGTCGAGCAGGCGCCCTCTCCCGATCGGCGCTTCGCGCTGCTGGTCGGCGGCGCGGTGCTCATCGCGTTCGCCGGCGTCGCGCTGGTCGCCTTCACGCGCGACAACAAGCCCGCGTCCGAAGACAGGCCGGTAGCCACCGCTGCGCCTCGTCCGACCGCGTCTGCTACCGCCGATCCCGCCGCCTCCGCGCTCGTCGAACCGGAGGAGGTCACGATCGACCTCACGGTGCGGCCGCTCACCGCGAAGGTCACGATCGATGGCGTTCGCACGCCGAGCAATCCGCACAAGGTGAAGGTGGTGCGCGGAAAGTTCGTCCACGAGGTGCGCGCCGAGGCCGAGGGCTTCGAGTCACGCACCATGAGCGTGCAGTTCGATCGCGATCGCTCGTTCGATATCGCGCTCGTCCCGAAGCATCCGCCGGGCGGCCCGGTGCCGCCGCCCCCGCCGCCGGCGCGGCGCGACGCGCAGTAGCTCCGCGAGCGCCGCGGAAAATGGCAGAGAAGCGAGCGGTCTCGGCAGGACTGGGCGCTTGAGATACGCTGCCGCGAGAGGCTCGATTGGGAGAGGTATTCGCAGCTGGGGACCTGCTCGAGGACCGCTACGTCCTGTCCAGAAGGCTCGGCGAAGGCGCTGCCGGGGCCGTATGGCTGGCCCGCGATCGCCGTCTCAAGGTCGACGTCGCGCTCAAGCTCCTCCGCCCCGAGGTGGTGCAGATCGCGGGGATGCTCGAGCGCTTCGCGCAGGAGTCCGACGTCTCCGCGCGGATGCTCAGCCCCAACGTCGTGAAGGTGCTGGGCGGAGGGCTCACCGCCGACGGAACGCCATACATCGTCTACGAGGAGCTCGACGGTGAGGACCTCGGTACCAAGCTCACGCGCTCGAAGCGGCTCTCCCTCGGGGAGATGAGCATCGTGGCCGTCCATCTCTGTCGCGGCCTCGCGCGCGCACACGGCGTGGGCGTTTTACACAACGACATCAAGCCGGAGAACGTGTTCCTCACCAAGGATACGAGCGGTAACCTGCTCGCGAAGATCCTCGACTTCGGCGTCGCCGAGCGGATCAAGGAACGCGCGCCCAGCGACCTCAGCGAGGTGGTCGGGACGCTCGAGTACATCGCGCCCGAGGTCTTCCTGGGGAAGCGCTCGCCGTCTCCGCAGAGCGATCTCTATTCGGTGGGCGTCGTCGCCTACGAATGCTGCACCGGTCGCATGCCGCGCCCGGCCTCCACGGTGATCGAGCTGGTGCTGGCCCTCGCGTCGGGGCCGGTCGAGCCGCCCAGCGCCTATCGTCTCGAGGTCACGCCCGAGCTCGACGCGTGGTTCGAGCGCGCGCTGCACGACGATCCCGACGAGCGCTTCGAATCCGCGAAGGCGATGGCCGAGGCGCTGCACGTCGTGATGATGACCGTCGTGGATCGCGGCTCCTCGCGGCGCCTCATCGACGCCGAGCGCCCCATCCGACCCGTCTCGATCGTCGACGCCGAGGAGCGCGCGCCCACGTCGTACTCGCTCGTCCCTGGCCGCGACATCGACGGCGACTAGCCCAGCACCCCTGCAGAAACCCGTGCACCGAGCGCTCTTCGCACGTCGCAGCGACGAGGTCCCGGCCATCACCGGGCTCCGTGCGCTCAGCCTCCTCTGGGTGCTCGTGCAGCACGTCCAGCAAGGCCTGCGGCCGCTCGCGATGAGTCGTTCCGGCGCTTCTACGCGCGCCGCGCGCTGCGTCTCCTTCCCGCGTATGGCGTCGCGATCGGGCTGTTCCTGCTGTGGGGCACGCCGAACCCCGAGCGCTTCTGGACCAACCTCCTCTTCGTGAACAACTTCGTTCCGTTCACGCAGCAGTTCATGGCGCACGCGTGGTCGCTCGCCATCGAGGAGCAGTTCTACGCGCTGTTTCCGTTCTTCGTCCTCCTGCTCCACGTCGTGCAGCCGCGCTGGCGAACGCCGATGATCGTCGCCGTCATCGCGCTGCTGGCCGCCGTCGCGGTGGGTGTCGTCTTCGGGCAGCACCTCGAGCTCTCGTTCGTTCGCCCCAGCTCGAGGCGTCGGGCACGGCCCTGCGCGCGCTGGAGAGGCGCCCGCTGCTCGCCGCGCTCGGCGCAGCCTGCGCGGCTCTGGTCATGGCTTACATCATCCTCGTGTTCACGGAGTGCCGCGGTCCAGACGGTGAGCGGCTGGTCTTCGGCTCGCTCTCCCTGGCGCTCGATGGGTATGCGTTCGCGCTTGCGATCGGCTACTTCGTCCTGCTCTCGCGCACGCAGAGCTGGCTCGGTCGCGCGCTCAGCGGCGCGCTCGGCGCCTCCTTCCTGCGGCCGATCGCGCAGGTCTCGTACACCGCGTACCTGATCCATCCGCTGTGCATCCAGGTCGTCAACGAGCGGCTCGGCTTCGATCTCGGGCACGCCGGCACCTCGTACGCGCAACGGCTCGCGAGCGCGCTGCTAGCGACGCTGCTAGCGACGCTGCCGGTGTACCTGCTGGTTGAGCGACCGTTGATGGCGCTCCGCGACGAGCCTCCCCCATCGCCTGCGGCGAACGGCCTGCTCCGCAGGCCGAACAGAGACGCGAAGTCCCGCTCAGGAGGCCCTGTCTTCGGCAACTCGGGGCGTTGGCTGCCGAACAGCAGGCATGGTGCTCGATCAGGAACGTCTCGATGTCTCCTCGACCGCGCTGGATTTCAAGGTGTTTGCGCACGAAGTCATGCCGCGTTTGCCCCGCGGTCGCGGCCATCTGGCCGATCAGCACCCGCGCCTCGACATCGATCGTGCTGAACCTCGCCGCCGAGGGAGCGGGCAAGCTCTCGAAAGCTGACGAGCGGCGCTATCACCTGACGGCGTGTGGTCTCGCTCTCGCTCTCGCTCTCGACGTGCCCGTGCCCGATCTCGTCTCGGAATTCAGGGACAGCCTCCTAGAGCGTAGGGGGGCTGAGGTCGGCGATGCGCACGGCTGCGGCCGGCTCGAGGACGCGGAACGTGAACGACTCGGTGAGGTACAGCTCGACCTCGTGCTTGGTGTGGAACGCGTAGCCGATCGAGAGGTCCTGGCCGACCGTGAGCTCGTAGTCGCCGCCCCGCACCGACATCAGCACCGCGCCGTGCACCGCCTCGCAGCGCACGATGGGGCGGTCGACCAGCTGCTGCTCGATACGCTTCGCGATCGGGTGGCCGTCATCGGTCGCGGCGAACACCTGCTCGTAGAGCGAACTGCCGAGGACGAGCACGTACGGTCCGCCGATGCCCGCGCGGCGCAGGTGCTCCTTCGCCTCGAGCACGGCGCGCGCCATGAGGCGAACGTCGGTCGGGAGGGGAACCACGGGGTGCGGGCTCGACGGGATGATGCCGGTGATGCCGGCGCGCTCGAGGCCGTTGAAGATCGCGTCGTCCTCGACGAACGCCGTCTTCTTGGCGGTCTCGACGACGGGGCCAAGATCCGGGTCCTCGGCGCCGCGCGCCACGGTGTCGAGCTCCATGATCGAGAGCTTGATCGGGACGCGCATCTCGACGAGCGGCTGCACGCGCCGGAGGCCGAGGTTCACGTCGTCGTTCGCGTCCGAGAGGATGGTGAGGCGGCCGGTGTTGACCGCGGCGTACTTCCAGCCGAAAGGACCGACGAAATCGACGACCTTGCGGCCGGCGAGCTTGAGCGCGAGGACACGCTTAGCTTCGGCGTCGATGAGCTCCCAGGCTTCGGGGAGGAGAGGGGCGAGGCGGCGCTTCAAGAGATCCACGTTCAGACTCCCGTCGAGTTGGTGATGGCGGTTCGGAGACTGCCGAGCCCGAGCGAGCCGTCGCTGGCGCGCGACTTCGGCGACGCGGTGCTCGCGTCGGAAGAGGAATCGCCCTCGGCGCCTCCGCCGGCCTCCATGGCCTCCTCGACCCCGGTGATCGGTCCCTTCGTGAACAGGTAGAGGCGCAGGTTCTCGTCAAACTTGGGGCTCCGGCGACGGATCCACTCGAGCGTCATGATGGCGTGCTCGATCTCCTCGTCGCGGTTGTGTTCCATGATCGCCTTGAGGTCGGCGTTCGGCGTCACATCGGCGCGTTGCTGGTACCAGTCGACCGCCTCGAGCTCCTCCATGAGCGAGACGATCGCGCGGTGCATGTCACGCGTCTCGGGCGTGAGCGCCTCGTAGGGTTCGTGGGTAGATTCGTGGGCCATCGCGGTCCACGCTAATGCGGCTCGACGCGCGATACCAGGACGCCGCGCTGCCCATATTTGACGCATCTCTTCCCGCTCGTCGAGGGGGCCCCGCCGGCGCAGATCGGACAGCGAGCGCTCGCCGCAGCCCAGGAGGCGATCGCTGCCGTGTCCGCGCTCGCGCCGCTCCGCATCGGCCTCGCCTTGCACGTCGGGGAGCTCGCATATGGCAACATCGGGAGCGCGAATCGTCTGGATTTCACGGCCATCGGTGCCGCGGTGAATCTCACGGCGCGCCTCGAGGGGGTGTGCAGCTTTCGCGGCGTTCCGCTGGTCGTCTCCGAGGAGCTCGCGCAGCTCGCAGGGATCGAGACCGAGGATCTTGGCACCTTCGAGCTGAAGGGGATCGCGGCCCGGTCCGCGTGCTGGCGCCGCGCTGAGGTGCGCGGCGCTCACGATCCGCGGAACAGGGCGCGCCAGTCGCGCTCGTGTCCGAACTCGACGTAGCGGTAGGTGATCGCCGAGAGCGCCGCGAGGAGCACGAGGAAGAGGGCGACGTCGGCGACGCCGTAGCCGGGATGGATCAGCGCGCGCAGCACGACCGCGTGCCAGACGTACAGCGAGTAGCACATCTTGCCAGGCAGCTGGAGCAGGTCGCTCGCGAGCAGCCGGTGCAGCGCGCCGCGCGACGCGATCGCCGCGCAGGTGACGGCGAAGAGGCCAGCATCGACGACGATGCCGATGAAGGGCGCGACCGCCTTCGGCAGATGGCCCGTGGCCCTCAGATCCCAGAGCGCGCAGCCGATCCAGAGCGTGAGAAGGCCGAGCGGCGCGAGCCAGCGCGCGCGCCGCGCCTCCAGCCACGACCGCGCCACCACGAGCTCTGCGATCACCATGCCGAAGACGAAGTCGTCGAGGCGCCCCAGCGCGCTGTCCTTCAGCGGGTTGAGGTAGGGATTGTGCGGCCGATCGACGGCGGGGATCGCGACCCCAGCGCAGCGCACCGCGAGCGCGAGCAGCGCGACGTAGAGGAGCAGGCGCCGCGCGCCGAAGCGCCTCCCGCCCACGAGCAGCAGCGGAAACAGCACGCTCACCCAGAGCTCGATTCCGAGCGACCAGAAAGGGTAGTTGAAGCGGGGCGCATACTGCGACTTCGTGAAGACGAACGTGAACGTGGTCACCAGCCCGACCTCCTGCGCGCCGTCCCAGTCGAGCGTCGGATGCACGGAGAAGATCCAGATGACGACGAGGCTCACGTAATAGAGCGGGAGGAGACGCTGCGCGCGCCGCCGATAGAAGTCGCGGACCGCGTGCGGCCCCTCGAGAGAGCGCGCCCCCTGCGCATACGGCAGGTAGAGGACCAGGCCCGAGAGCATGAAGAAGAGGTTCACTCCGAGCCAGCCGTTCGAGAGGAGCGAGGCCCAGGGCAGCGGCCAGCCGGCCACCGACGGCGCGCGCCAGGTGGGCGCGACGAGCCCGAAGTGATGCCAGATCACGGCGAGGATCGCGATGCCGCGCAGCCCGTTGATTACCCCGAGGCGCGGCGCGACCATGC
This sequence comes from Polyangiaceae bacterium, assembly GCA_043736975.1. Lineage (GTDB taxonomy): Bacteria > Myxococcota_A > Polyangia > Polyangiales > Polyangiaceae > Labilithrix. The sequence continues at coordinate 13,173 of JAYTBL010000398.1, read as the reverse complement.
TCGGCCGGGGATGGTAGCTCACCCCGCTTCAGGATTCGCAGACCTGACCCAGATCCAGCCTTCGCGCTGCGCCTCCGCGCGGAGATCGGCGGGAGGGGGCAGCGCGAGGCCGCGCGCGAAGTCGGCGCCGGCGAGGGTGCAGAGCATGGCGTCGAGAAGGTGGTCGCAGCCGATCGCGCGCTGGCGCTGCTCGTCGGTGAAGCGGACGTGGGGCGCGAGGAGCGTGGTGATCGCGCGCCGTGCCTCGAGGTGCTCGGGCTTCTTGTAGGGCGGCAGCTTGGCGCCCTGCGCGATGACCTTGAGGGTGGCGGCGGGATAGACCTCGAGGACGCCGCGCTCGCCGGCGTGCCACGCGAGGCGGAGCGGGAGACCGGTGGCGCCGCGCAGCTCGCGGATCAGGGAGAGCGCCGAGAACGCGGTGCGGGCGATGCGGTCGGCGCCGACCTCGAGCGGCGTCTTGCGCAGGGTCTGCTGGAGGAAGCGATCGGTCGCGCGCGTGAAGAACGCGCGCGCATCGTACATGACCCCGAGCGGCTCGCCCGCGACGTGCGCTGCCACGCCGTCCGCGAGGCGCGCGGGCCAGCCGAGCGGCGCGTCGACCGCGAGCAGCGCGTCGGGATGGCGGCGGAGCCAGGCGATGATCTGCGGCGCCGATCGCTTGTCGGTCGCCTCGCGTCCGGTGAGAAGCTCGCGGATCACGACCGCGTCGTCGTGGATCGCGGCGAGCGCGAGCCCGCACTTTCGCTCATCCGACGCAGCCCAGTCGACCCCGATGACGTGCACGGCGCCATGGTAGCGCGCCCTCAGCGCTTCTTGCGACCCGAGACGAGGTAGCAGACCGAGCCGTCGGTGTTCGTGTACGTGCCCGCCACGAGCGCCTGCGCCACCGCGGTGCGCAAGGCCATTGCGCGTTGCCAGTGGATGGCGAACGAGGGCTCGTCGCCGCCGCCGGCGTGATAGTAGCGCCGCGTCTCCTCCTGGCTCCACCACCAGAAGTCGCGCGCCTCGTGCACGCGCGCCTCCTCCACCAGCGCGCGCTCCGCTTCGCTTGCGTAGGGCGGGAGGAGCGTGGCGACCTTGTCGTTGAGGTAGACCTCGATGCCTTCGAGGCGGCCGCTCTGCGCGAAGATGCCCGGCAAGAGATCGCCGACCGAGTTGTTGCCTAGCCCCAGGTTGGCCTTGCCGCGCTCGCAGGTGAGGTGAAACCTCGCGAGCTCCACCAGCTCCGCGATCGGCGCCGTCGACGAGACGGAGTCGACGTGCAGGGTGCTCGCGACGTTGTTCGGCTCCGCCACCGCCACCAACCCGCCCGGCTTCGTCACCCGGATCATCTCCGCCAGCGCGGCCGCGGGGTCGGGGACGTGGATGAGCACGGTCTGGCAGGTGGTGAGGTCGAACGTGTCGTCGGGGAAGGGGAGCTTCTGCACTTCGCCTACGCGGTACGAGAAGCGCGCGGGGCTCGGGCGCCGCTTCGCGCGCTCGCTCGCCTTCTCGACCCAGGTCGCTTCGCGATCGATCCCCGTGATGCGCGCCTCGGCCGGAAGCACGTTCGCGAGCACCGCGCCCCAGTGGCCGACCCCGCAGCCGACATCCAGCACGTCGCGCACGGCGTCGAGCCTCCAGCGCTGCGCCATGAGGCGCAGGAAGTCGGCATTCCACCAGTGGTCGCGGGTGTCTCCAAAGTACTCGGCAGAGTGGCCCTGTTGGCCCGCGAACTCGTTTCCCATCCTCCGCGCAGCCTAGCCGTTCGCGGCCAGATCTGCGCCTGCCACGAGCGTCAGGAGCACGCCCGCGAGCCACATTCCCACCAGCAGCGAGCGCTGGCGGTGGGTGCGCGGGAGCGGCGCCGAGGAGGTGAGACGCGGGCCGAAGATCGCCGCCGCGAGCGACACCAGCACCAGCCCCAAGGCGATCAGGAAGTCGTGCCCACGCGACAGCACCCCATTGGCTGCCGTCGCGCTCATGACGCACCCTACGAAGAAGAGGAACGCCAGGAGCGCGATCCCCACCGAGCGCGCGACCAGGCGCGCGGTCGTGCGCGGCGCGACCGCATCGCGACTCCGCCGCACCGCGAAGGCCAGCGCCACGAGCGTCAGCGACACCACCGCCACGACCGCGGTGCCCTGACCGAGCGGCGCGCCGAACATCCACGAGGTCGTGAACTGCCCGAACACCACGAACGCCCAGAGCAGCACGCCGAGCACGCTCAGCGCCGGGCCCAGCAGAGGCCTCGTCTTCCGCGGCGCCGCGAAGCTGTAGTTCTCGGCGTCCGGCAGCGGCGGGGCGAGGGCCCGATACGGCGCGCCGGACGCGAGCGGCGGCTCGGGCGGCGCGGGGGCGGCAGGTGCCGCGAGCGCCGGCAGCGCCGGCAGCGCGAGCGGGATCGTCGCTTCTTCATCGGGCGCCTGGCTCATTCGAATGCCTCCCCGTTCCAGCGGATCTCGAGTCCCTTTTCGTTCGGCGGCACGTCGACCTCGCGGGTGACGAGCCTCGGCTGGCCGCGATCAGTGCCGAAGACGAGCGCGGTCACGATGCCGCGTGTCGGCCGTGCTCCGGCGAGCCCGGCGGCTCTCTTGAGATGGATGCGCGCGACGCCGCCGCCGCGCTCGATACGCACCGCCGCGAGCCCCATCGCCGAGGCGTCGAGGTCGGCGGGCAGCTCGTCTTTGTCCTTGAGCTGGCGCGCCACCGCCACCTCCACGTTGTCGTCGGTGAGCGGCGTGCGCACGAGGATGACGCTCGCGACGTCGGGCAGGGGCGTCTGGGCGAGGCGGCGCGCGAGGAGCGCGTCGGTCTCGGCGCCGGGCGTGCCCTGCCGGGCCTTCGCGATGAGCGAGGCCGACACCACGGACGCGAGCTCGCCGAGCCTCCCGTCGTCCCCGCGGCCGCCGGTCTGCGCGACGCGATCGAGGAGCCGCGTGGCGACATCGAGCCGCCCCGCGCCGGCATGCGCGAGCGCGAGGCGGAGCGAGACCGAAGGGTCGTTGGGCATCGCCGCGTCGAGCCGGAGGTACGCGGCGAGGGCGTCCTCGTAGAGGCCCTCGGCGCGCAGGCGATCGCCCACGTAGCCGAGCGTCCAGGGATCGCGCGGCGCCCGCTCCACGAGCTCGCCGAAGGCGCGCCGGCCTTCCTGATCCATCCCCAGGCGGCGCAGGATCGAGGCGCACTCCGCGAGGAGCCCGGCATCGGCGAAGACGTCGTTGCGGATCTGCTCGATGGTCTCGAGCAGGGGGCCGCGGCTCTTCGTCGCCTCGAGGAGCGAGAGCAGGAGCCGGCGCCCCAGCGGGCTGTGCGGCGCGAGGCGCAGGAACCGGCGCAGCACGCCGAGCCGCGCCTCGTCGGTCCGGGCGGCGCGGAACGCCTTGTCGAGCGCGCGATCGATCTTCGGCTCGTCGTCGATGAGCAGCTTGCGCAGCTCCTCGTAGCCGAGCGAACCGAGGCTGGTGTTGCGGAGGAGCTCCTGGCGCACGAACGCCGCGGCGTCGGTCTCGCCTTCGCCGGTGAGCCGCGCCGCGAGCGCGGTGCCCGTTCGCGCATCGAGGCCGCCCACGACGATACCGAGCAGCGCGCGCCGATCGGTCCAGGTGGGGAGCTCGCACGCGTGCGCGGCGCCGCCGTAGTCGAGCGCGCCCTTCGCCTTGCGCGCGCGCCAGATGCCGCGGCGCACCGCGAGCGGCAGCGTCGACGCGACCGAGCACTCGGTGCGCTGCCTCGTCTGCCCTGCGGGCAGCGCGATGTACTGCGTGAAGTTGATGGCGACGCCGGCGCCGTAGAACGGCACGGCGTCGGCGACGACGCGGATGCAGCGGTTCAGCACCGGGTCGTCGTCGGCGGCCTGCTGCGCGGTGACCGTGACCTTGGTGGCGCGGCCGTCGGCGTTGATCGAGAGATCGAGGCGCAGCTGCCCGCTCACGCCTGGCTTGATCGAGGCGCGCGCGTCACGGCAGGCGATCATCGACGCGAGCGAGCTCTCGATCGAGTGCCGCGCCGCGATCTCGGCGGCCTGCTCGATGGTGGCCTCGCCGTCGAACGAACGCGGCGGCTCGAGCAGCAGTGACGGGGGAGGCGGCGCCGGCTCGACGCGCGCCGCGAACGCGGTGTCGAGCGTGGGAGAGAGACCGAGGAGGCGACCGTCCCACGGGGCGGAGGCGGTGGCGCCGTCGAAGAACCAGCTGGTCCAGGGCGTGATCAGCTTCGCGCGGTTGGCGAGCGAAATCGCGGGCTCGATGCCGTCTCCGTGGGTGACGCTCTCCTCGATGCGCTGCTGCGCCCAGCGGCGCGAGACGTCGGCGAACGCGGGCGAGGGCACGAGCTCGAGCGGCCGGATCTCCTCGACCAGCTCGGTTCCGCGCCGGTAGCGCAGGGAGATCTGCGCGGGCAGCTTCCCGCGCAGGCGGCCCGCCACCGTGAAGGTGGAGCCCGCGGCGACGGTGCGCGCGTCGCGCGGATACACGCGGTCGACGGTGGCGCCGAGCGTGATCGCGACGTCACGCAGCGTGGGCGTCAGCGCCTCGGCGACCAGCGCCGAGCTGGCGCGCGCGGCGTCAGGGCGATCGAGCACGTCGTAGACGGGGCCTGCGCCTGCCACGAGCTCGGCGAGCATCCAGCGGTCGGCGCCTTGACCGACCGCCATGGCGCCGAGCCGCGGGACGCCGCCCGCGCGCCGGGAGAGCCGCTTGCGCAGCTCGCGGGCGTCGGTCTCGCCGACGGTCGGGCGACCGTCACCGAGGTAGACGACCATGCCGGTGCCGGCCTTGTCGCCCTGCGCGTCGAGGAGGTCGGCGGCGCGCTCGAGCGCGATGCCGAGGTTCGAAGCGCCGCCCGCGTGCACCGCGGCGAGGCCCTTGCGGAGCTCCGCGCGGAGCTCGGGGGTCACGGCCGAGGCCTTCGCGGGGCCGACGACCACGGCGTCCTGATCGGCGGCGACCACGACCACGGAGTCCTTCGGACCGAGCGAGTCGAGGATCGCGTCCACGGCCGCGCGCTCGGTCTCGAGGAGCGCCGGACCGACGCTGCTCGAGACGTCGACCACCAGCGCCAGCGTCACGCCGGTCTCGGTGAGGTCGGGCACCTCGGTGCGCACCACCACGTACGGATCCTCGTTGAGGCCCCCCTGTTCGACGTACGCCCGCGCCTTGCCCGCGTGGATCACGCCCGGGACCATCTCCACCACGAGATCGCCGGTGGGCCGAACGTCGGCCCGCCGAAGCTCGATGCCGCCGTTCACCACCGCTGCACCGATGCTCGCGGAGAGCCATTGCGCGGGTGACTGCGAGCTCACGCGCAGCTCGAGGCTGCCCACCAGCGGCGTCTCGGTGTCGCTGGCCATCGGAAAGCGATAGGTCGCGCGCCCATTCTTCTGCGGCAGCCACTCGACGTAGTCGACGAGCAGATCGAACGAGGCGCCCGCCTTGATGCCGGCCAGCGTGCCGCGCAGCCACCCGCCGCCGGCCCACTCGAGGCGGCTGCCCGAGCTGCCGCCGGCGCGGTTGCCGGTGCCGAGCGCCGCGAGCGTCTCGTTGGTCGAGCCCTCCTCGGCGCGCGCCACGCGCGAGACCACGGCGCCCTCGGGCAGCGCGAGGCGCACGTCGGCCTGGACGTCGCGATCGGAGCCGTTGAAGTACGTGGTGCGCGTGCGCGTGAGGGAGAGCTCGCCCTCGATGACGACGTCGACCTTCTCCGAGCGCACCACCAGCGGCGCGCCGGGATCGGCCTCACCGTTGCCGCCCCACAGCTCCGCGATCGCGCTCGCGGGCGCGCGCTCGCCCGACCACGGCACCGCGAGCCCGCCGGTCCAGTCGTCGAACGCGGTCTCGGGCGCCACCTTCGCGCCGCCGGCCGCGAGCGTCGCGGTCTCCCCGCTCGGCACGTGCACGGATTTGCCGCCCGCCGCGAGCACCAGCTCGCCACGCGCGCAGTAGGCCTTGCCGCCGTCGGCATCGAACGCCGCCGCGGCGCTCGCGACGGTCGCGACGGTGTCGCGCAGAGCGACCTCGGTGCGGGACGCGGCGCCTGCTTGCACGAACAGCCGGCCCTTCGCGAGCGTCACGCGCTGACCGCGCAGCGTGATCTCGGTGTTGCCGTCGACGATGACCAGCGTGCCGTCGTCGAGGCGGAGGCGCGCGCGCCCGCCCGCGGCGGTCTTCACCTCGTCGCCGTCGCGGAGGCGTGCCTTGCCGCGTACCTCGGCGCCGCCGACCAGCACCTCGGCGTGCAGCGACTCGAGGTCGCCGACCGTGGTCTTGATCGCGCCGATGGCGACGGTCTCGCCGCCGCGTGACGTGAACGCGAGGTAGCCGGCGCCCGCGGCCGCCACGGTGATAACGGCGATCGCCACCGGGGGCCGGACGAGCGCGCGAAGGAGCTTCTGGCGGCCGCTCATGGTGCCCCCACGCGCAGCGCGCCGTTCGCGAACGTGATGAGGAGCTTGCTGCTCGGCGCCGCGACGGTGCCGAAGCCGACCTCCTGTCTCGCGAGCTTCTCGGCAGGTGTCCCGAGCCCGGTGATCACGGTGACCACCGCCTTCAGGCCGAGCCGCGCCGCGCGTGCCGCGTCCTCGGGCTCGAGCCGCAGCTCCGCCGCCGCCGGCGCTGCGGTGAGGTTCGCCTCGGCGACGCCGAAGACCGGGAAGTTGTCGGGCGAAGGCATCGGCGTGCCGAGCGCGCTCGTCCAGAGCGAAGGATGCAGCTCGGGATGCGACCAGGTCACGAGGATCCGCACCGCCTGCGGATCGGCCTGCCCACCGGGCTTGGCGTTCGCTGCAACCAGCCGCTTGGAGCGCGCGAGGAGCTTCTCGGCGTCCTCCTTCCTGCCGGTGCGGAGCGCCTCGTCGCGCGCCCACGCGAGGAAGGCCGCCGCGGTCGCGCGTGCCGCGCGTGAGAGCGCGCTCTTGCCGTCCGGCGAGCCCGCGGCCGACGCCTTCTCGGCCCAGCCGACCGCCTCTTCCACGCGCCCCAGGCCTTGCGCGGCGGTGGCGATGAGGAGCGGCACCGTCGGATCGTCGGGCGTGAGCGTCTGCAGCGTGAGGTACTGGCGGAGCGCCTCGTCGTACCAGCCGTGCGCGCACAGGAGATCGCCCAGGCGCCGCCGGGCCGCGGGATCGTCGGGCGCGAACTCGACGAGCTCGCCGAACGTGCGACGAGCCTCGATGCGGTCGCGATCGGCGTCGGCGCCGGTCCCGCGCGAGGCGACGCGCAGGTAGTACTCGCCGACGCTGGTCCACACGTGCGCGGTGGCGTCGGCGCGTCGGCGCAGGCGCCGTGCCCAGGCGCGTCCGCCGCCGTCGTCCGCGGCGTCCTCGTGCGCGTCGAGCACGCGCAGGCCGAGCTCGAGGTCGTCGGGCCACTTCGTCGCAGCGGCGCGGAGCACGCCGAGGCGATCGGTCGGCGTCTTCGCCTTGGCCACCATGCCCGCGAGGAGATCGGGGTCGATCGACTGCAACCCGAGCGCGCGATGAAGCTCGTGCAGCTCGGCCACGTTCTTCACGCGCACCACGATCGCGCGGTACACGACGTCGGCCGCGGGCGTGAGGATGAGCGACTTCCACAGCGCGACGCGCGCGGTCACGGTGCGGAGCTGATCGACCATGAGGAGGAGGAGCGTGGTGCGCTCGCGCCAGGTCGGCGCCTCACAGTCCTCGAGCGCGCGGCGGTAAACTGTTAGCGAGCCGTCCGCGGAGCCCTGGGCGCCGAGGCGCTCGCTCCACAGGGTGCGTCGCTCGGCGAGCGGCAGCTCGGAGGCCACGCCGCAGGGACGCGCGGCGTGACCGATCACGCCGATGCGCCCCGCGCCGTCGACCTTGGCTGCGGCCACCGCGGTCGACGAAGGCACGCCGTTGCCGTCGTCGCCCGGCGCGAAGGTGATGGGGTAGGTCACGCTCACGACGCCGCTCTCCGGCTGCGGGAACGAGAGGTTGCCGAAGCTGCGCACCGCGCAGGAGATGACCCCCTGATCGGGGATCGTCGAGCCGCCGTCCTTCGTCGTGGAGACCGCGCCCGCGCGATCGATCACGAACTGCACGGACACGCTCCCCTGGAGGTTCGGATTGATGCGCAGGCCGTTCTCGTAGCAGAGGCGGAAGCGACCGAAGTTCTGGCGCACGATGCGCTGGATCACCTCGGGCGGAAGGCGTCCGTTCACCTGCATGGCGCCGGCGCGGATGGTCGGAGCCTTCGCGGCGTGCGCGCCGCCGAGGCGCCCGTGGCCGCTGCCGAAGCCCTGGCCGGTGCCGGTGCCGGCGCCGTGACCGAGCGTCCCGATGTTGCCGAGGCCGATGCCGTTCCCCGCGCCGGCTCCTCCCTCGCCGGTGCCTTTGAGGCCGAGCCCGCCGGCGCCGAACGAATCGCCGAGGTCGTTGCCCCACTGGTTGCCGCGCGCCGAGAGCGCCTCGGCAGCGGCCTCGGGCGCGGGCGGCGCGGGGGGCGCGGTCGGGGCGCTGGGATCGCCGCCGGCCGGGGCGTTCAGCAGGCCGATCATGCCGAACTCCTGCGACTCCTTGAGCGCGGCGATCTTGGCCTCGCGCGTCTGGTCGCTGCCGGTGGCGGGCGCGGAAGCAGGCGCGGGGCTGTCTGCGGGGCCGCGCACGCCGAAGCGCTGCCCGGGGGAGCGGTTGCCCATCGAGCCTTCCTCGCCCTTCGCGCGCGTGCCGGTGCCGCCTTCCTTGTTGTCGGCGGACGCCGAGGTGGCGATCGGCTCCATCTCGTCGTGCTTCCACGTGCGCGACCATGGCCGCCACCAGCGGCGACGATCGATGGCCTCGGCGCGCGCCTCGGCGCGGGCTTCGTCGGAGACCGCGTTGCTCTGCGCGGCCTCGCGCGCGGTCGGGACGTACAGCGACGTGTACGGAGAGACGAGGCCGTAGCGCCGTCCGATGTCGACCAGCGCGGCGCGCCCGGCGCCTTCGCCGAGGAGCTCCTGCATGCGACCCTGGCCCCAGCGGCGGCGCAGATCGCCGGCGTCGCCCAGGGCGACTACGTGCAGCGGCCGGCTCACCACGCTCTCGCCGCTCTTCAGCGCGACGGTCTTGGGCAGCTTGCCGGAGATTCGGCCCACGACCAGCACGGTCTCGTCGCTGCCGACGGGCGGGAGCTCGCGCGGCAGCACGCGGTCGACGCCGCTCCCGAGGTCGACGGTCGCGCCGACCCACGCGGGTCGCTGCGCGGCCTCGAGGAGCCGGAGCGCGGCGCGCGCCGCGCCGTACGCATCACCCACCGACTCGGCCGGCGTGCCGCGCGCGATCGAATCGAGGAGGCTCATGTTCGCGCGGCTACCGACGCCCGCGGTGAAGATGCGGGTCGACGCCGGCAAGCGGTTCATGCGCTCGCGCAGCGCCTTGGCGGAGACCTCGCCCACCGACGCGAGGCCGTCCCCGATGTAGAGCACCGCGCCCTGGCGCTTGGTGTCGAGGCGGCTCGCGGCCTCGGTGAGGAGCGCGCCGAGGTCGGTCGCGCCGCCCCGCTCGACGCTCGCCAGGCCGGCGAGCCATTCGCGGCGCCGCGCGGCGTCGACGGCCACGAGGTCGCCGCTGCCGGTGCTCACGGGGCGCAGCGTCGCGTCGCCTGCCCAGAGCGCGGCGCGATCGTCGGGACCGAGGTGCGCGAGCAAGGCGGAGGTGAGGCTGCGCGCGACCGCGAGCGCGCCGGACTCGGTGGCCGCCGAGGTGTCGATGACGATCGCGAGGTCGACGCCCTTCCCTGCGGCCTCGCTGCGGCTGCTGCGCAGCGGGACCAGCAAGTAGTCGGGCTCCTCGCCCGAGACCTTGGCCGCGAACTTTGCGTCCGCGTTCATCGGGATCTCCTCCACGGTCAGCGCGTGCGGCGCGCGATAGGCGACGGGATCGGGCTCACCGCCGTCGAACAGCTCCACCGCGAGGTCGGCCCGCGGCACGAAGTCGAAGGCCTGAATGACGACCTGCTTGCCCTCGGCCTTGCCGTTCATGCCCGCGCGGATGCGGCTCGCGCCGGCGCGCTCGAGATCGAGCGTGACGCGCATCTCCTCGATGCGGGGGAGCGACCCGCGTGCTCCTTCGGCGGCCATCGGATAGACGTAGAGGCGACGATCGGCCTTCGGCCCTTGGCGGGACAGCCACTCCGCGTAGCGCGTGACGACGCGGCGCCTGGCGCCGGCCTGGATGGGATAGAGCCGCGCGTTGTAGACGCCGGGCGCGACCCACGCGAGCAACGCCGGGTCCTCGGTGGAGCCCTGGTAGACGTTGCTCTCGTACTGCTTCTGCGCAGCGGCGCTCTCCTTGACCTTGCCCCAGACGAGCTCGCCGTCGCGGTCGACGCCGAACTTGTGGAGCACCGAGCCGACGGGGGTGCGGAAGCTGAAGATGCCCTCGACGGTGTCGGAGCTGGGGTTCACGAACGTCTGATCGACCTCGGTGATCGCGAAGTCGTGATCGACGGTGACGCGCACGTCGAGCCGCTCGATGACCAGCGAGAAGCGAGGCTTGCCCTTGTCGCCCGGCGGCCGCGCGCCGACGGTGCCGAGGCCGAACGGCGCGGGCTGCGCCACGGGATCGGCGGTGGCGAGGCCGCCCGTCCAGTCGTCCCAGGCGACCGCGGGGGTGCGCTTTGCCGAGCCGTCGGTGCCGAGCGTGAGGCGCTCGCCGGCGGTCGCGCGATCGGCGCTGGTCCCGGCGCGCGCGGCGCCGCGGAGTACGTAGACGTCCTCGTTGCCGTCGCCGAGGAGCTCCACGCTGGCGCGCGCGTCCGTCAGCTCGAGGTTGCCGCGCGGCGAATCGATGCGGACGGGCGGCCCGTCCTCGGCGTCGACGAACACGCGGCCGGACGTGAGCTTGACGTTGTCCTCGCGCATCGTGAGCTGGGCGGGCCCTTCGACGAGCCACACCGCGCCGGCGTCACGCCGGATCCACGCGAGGGCACCCGCCGCGAGCGTGACCTCGGCGCCCTCGGCGAGCCGCTCGCGCGGATACGGCGCGCGCTTGGTCTCGCCCGGCGTGGTCACGCCGATCTCGCCCTTGATGGTGCGCATCTCGGCGAACGTGTCGCCGCGGGCGACGAGGGATGCGGGAGCGGAGCGCTTGCAGCCGCCACCCGCGAGGAGGACGGGCAGGACGAGGAAACAGATCGGGAAGAATCGCATCGGGCTCCAGCGCCGTGGGGCGCGCGCGTGCAAAGGTACGCTCTCCGCGGACAGCCTCCCTACGGACGAAGTTTCGAAACACCTCGCGCGATCCGTGCGGGCAGTAACCTGAGCATATTCGATGCCTGAGGGTGCGCGTCCTACATTGGTTCCCAAACGTGGTTGTAGGACTGGCGCACCACGAAAGGATCCCCTCCGATGCGCATGCTCGCTTGCCTCGCGACGCTCACGACAGCGCCTCCTCCAGGGCGCGCGATTCGAGGGACCAGGAGCGTGCTCGGCCATCTAGAGTGGCGGCATGCATCGGCCCACGTCGACCCTCGCGCTGCTCGGCCTCGTCACGATCGCGTTCACGGCCTGTGATCAGCCGCCTCCCGTCGCGCCGAGCGGGGCGCGTCCGGCCTTCGCGCAGCCGAGCGCGTCGCCCGCGCTGGCGTCGTCGTCGACGCCGCCGGCGGCCGACAAGCCCGCGGGCTCTGGCTACGACAAGCCCCCGCAGAACGTCCTCGACGTGCTGCGCGCGCCGTCGCCGCCCGTCCCCTACGTGAGCCCGACCGGCGACACGATCCTGCTCGTCTCGTGGGTCGATTATCCGCCGATGTCGCGCGTCGCCGAGCCGTTCCTGCGGCTCGCGGGCGTGCGCGTGGAGCCGAAGAACCGGCGCAAGCACGATACCCCGGGCGGCTACGGGATCCCGCCGTGCGCGCGCGAGATGACGCTCACCAAGCTCGCGACCGGCGCCGAGCTTCACGTGGCGCTGCCGGCTGGACGCTGCGTCGAGGCGCCGTACTGGTCCGCGGACGCCAAGCGCTTCTCGTTCCGCAGCACGTCGGCCGAGGCGGTGGAGCTGTGGATCGGGGACGCGACGACCGGCGAGGTGCACGGCGTGCCGGGGGTGCGGCTCAACCCGATCCTCGGCAACGTCGTGCAGTGGATGCCCGACCAGAAGAGCCTCTTCGTGAAGCTCGTGCCCGACAACGCGGGCGCGCCGCCGGCGGCGACGCTGGTGCCGAGCGGACCGAGCATCCAGGAGACCACCGGCCAGAAGGGCGAGAGCAGCACCTACGAGGCGCGGGACGTGCTCACCAGCAAGCACGACGAGGAGCTCTTCGACTACTACGCCTCCTCGCAGCTCGCGATCATCGACGTCGCGACCAACGCGGTCACGCGCGTCGGCAAGCCGGGTATCTACACCGCCGTCGACGTCGCGCCCGATGGCGAGCACGTGCTCGTCGAGACCGTCAAGAAGCCCTACTCCTACGTCACGACGTTCGATCGCTTCGCGCACGACGTCGAGATCTGGGACCGCGCCGGCAAGGTAACGCACGCGGTCGCTGCCCTGCCCATCGCCGATCGCGTTCCGGTGCACGGCGTACCCACCGGGCCGCGCGCGTTCGAGTGGCGCGCCACCGAGCCGGCCACGCTCGTCTGGGCCGAGGCGCTCGACGGCGGCGACTGGAAGGCCAAGGTCCCCGCGCGCGACAAGGTGATGACCAACAAGGCGCCCTTCACCGCGCCGCCGGTCGAGCTGCTCCGCACCGAGCAGCGCTTCGGCGGCTTCTCGTGGGGCGAGCAGCCGAGCCTCGCCTTCCTCCGCGAGGAAGACGAAAACCGCCACTGGGCACGCACGTTCATCGTGAACGTCGACGAGAAGCCCGCCAGACCGAAGGTGCTGTGGGATCTCTCGACCGACGAGAAGTACAAGCACCCGGGCTCGCCGGTGATGCGCGAGCTGGCCAACGGATCGTGGGTGGTGCGCCAGGAGGGCGACGTCGTCTACCTGTCCGGGCAAGGCTCGTCCGTCGAGGGTGACCGGCCCTTCCTCGATCGCCTCGATACCCGGACGCGCGCCACCGAGCGCCTCTTCCGCAGCGAGAAGACCGCCTACGACTACTTCCTCGCGTTCACCGAGGGCGGCGGCAAGGCCTTCCTCACCTGGCACCAGACCCCCATCGAGCCGCCCAATGCCTTCTTGCGGACGCTCGCGGACAAGGTGCCGGCGGCCGCGCCGGGCGAGGCGGCGTTCAACTCCACGCCAAGGGCGGTGACGCATATCGCCGATCCCAC
>JAYTBL010000397.1:0-4414 GCA_043736975.1 Polyangiaceae bacterium | reverse complement strand
CGAAGCTTCAGGCCGGTGGCCGGGCGACCGCAAGCACCGGCGGCGCCGCGGTCCCGGAACAGTCGCGTACCGGAGCGTTCGGTACGGTACGCACGATCCCGGCGACCCCTGCGGGCCTCGCGCAGGACATCCTCGCGCAGCAGTGAGCTGACCTGCGGGCCCAGGCGGTCGCGAGGGGCGGCGTGCGGTCACCACCCGCCGCTCTCTCGCTCCGCGCTGCCTTCTCAACTATCCTTCGCGTCGCACGAAGCTACGGGGAACCCATGGGCCAGAGCATCGACTACGCGGAAGGGCAGGACTTACCAGGCACGCCCTACCGCGTCGTGCGGCGGATCGGCGCTGGCGGGATGGGCGTGGTCTACGAGGTCGAGGACACCTCGGTCGAGCGCGTCTACGTCCTCAAGACGCTCCAGTCGGCCCACGCGAGCTCGTCGGTGCTCGCCGACCTCCTCCGCAAGGAGGCAAAGACCCTCGGCAAGCTCAAGCACCCGAACATCGTCGAGGTGTACACGGCCGGGCAGACGACCGACGGCGTCGCCTACTTCGTGATGGAGAAGCTCGAGGGATGCACGCTCGGCGCGCTCCTCGCGGGCGTGGGCCCCCTGCCGGCGGCGTTCGTCTGGCAGATCGGCCGTGAGATCTGCGACGCGCTCCAGTACGTGCATCATCCCCGCAAGGGGATGCCGGCGATCATTCACCGGGACATCAAGCCGGAGAACATCTTCCTCGCGAAGATGCCGCTGGAGTCGCGCGGCGCTGGCGCCGCGGTCCCGTACCTCGTAAAGCTTCTCGACTTCGGGATCTCCGCGGTCGTGGATGGGCGGTCCGACGGCGGGTTCAACGGCACGCTGCTCTACGCCGCGCCCGAGCAGCTCCTGGCCGCGCCGCTCACCGCGCAGGCCGACCTCTACGCGCTCGGCATCGTGCTCTTCCAGATGCTCACCGGCCGCCACCCGTTCGCCGACGCGCGGACCGAGGCCGAGCTGATCCAGGCTCAGCTCCTCCGGGTTCCGCCTCGGGTCAGCCAGCTCGTGGCCGTGCCGAGGTCCGTCGACGACTGCGTCGCGTCGGCGCTCGAGAAGCGCCCCGAGCAGCGTCCGCCCAACGCGCACGCGATGCTGCGCGCGCTCCAGGATCTTCAGCAGGTCGCGGCGCAGGCGCCGGTGATCGGCAACACCACGGTGCAGGACCTGCGCAGCGCCATCGAGAAGAACGCCGCGGCGGGCTACGAGCTCTACGCGACCGCGCATGTCGGCGCGACGCAGCTCCCGGGCGGCGGGGTCCCGGATCTAGCGGCGGTTGCGGTGGGCGCCGCGACGAGCGCCGACGACGTGGCCACCATCGACGCGCTGCTCGACCACCTCGGCGGCCCGCCGCGCGGCGCGGCGCGGTCGAACGAGCGGGCGCCGGCGCAAGCCAGGCCGATCGAGGCGGCGCGGCCGGTGCCGCACGCGCCGGCCATTCCTACCCGACCCGCAGACTCTGCCTTCCTCGCCGCCCCGGCGCCGCCGCACGCCCCGATGGCGCCCGCGCGCGAGGCGCATGCGGTCAGCGGCTACGGCGCGCCGCCTCGTGGTGCCGCCACCACAGGCGGGCCGATGGTCTCCAGCCGATTGGTCCACGAGGTGTCGCCCTCTTCGTCCTCGGCGGTGCCCAGTTCGCGTGCGTCGGTGCCCGGGCCGTGGAGCGCGTCGCGCATCGCGGTCGTCGCCGGGCTCGCCGTGTCCTTCGTGGTGGTGGCCGGCGTCGCCCTTCGTCTCGAGGGCCCGCGCCTCCTGCGTGCCGGTGCGTCCGCCGCGGCGGTGGGGACCTCGTCGCCGGAAGCGTCCGGGTCGTCGACCAGCGTCACCGCCGCCACGATGGCACCGGCACCGCAAGCAGGTCCGAAGGCGCCAGGAGGTGCGGTCGTCGCGTCTGCCACTCCCCCGACCGCGACGACCGCCGAGCGCGCGGCGCCGGTGTCGGCGGCCACCGCAGCCGCGCCCGAGCGTGCGGCGGCGAACGCCCCCGCGCGCGTCCGTGCACCTTCCTCGCCGCCGCCGCGAAGCACGCCGCCCGCCGCGCCTGCGGCGGCGACGCCGGCCACCGCGGCGCCGCGTACCGGCGCGCCGCGCCCTGCCGCACCTTCCTCGCCGCCCGCCGACGACCTCATTCGCACGATCGATTGACCATGGGATCCAACACCAACACCCAGCCCTGGCCGCTGCCCTTCAGCGAGACGATCGTGGAGCCGTCGCGGGACGCGCCCACGACGACGCCCGGCCGCGCAGAGACGACGGGCGAAGACGGCATCGACGATCTGCTCCAGTCGCTTCGCTCCGATGCGATCGAGGCGCGCACGGAGCCGATGGTCGACCCGGCGGCCGCGGCGCGCAAGGCGGACGCCGTCGCTGATGCCCTGCGTGGGCTGCGCGAAGCGCAAGATCGCCCGTGGGCGCCGACCCCCGCTGCGGCTGCGGCATCGGACGGCGCGCGCTACGCGGCGCACTACGGCGTGCACGCGATCCCGCGCGCCGCGGCGCCCGAGGATCCGGCGGCGAAGGTGATCCTCAACGTGACGCTTCCGCCGGCCGAGCCGCCGCGGCCGCCGTCGACACCGGACGCTGCCGAGGCGATCGCGCGGCACGCACGAACGCACGTCTCGCTGCCGCGCGTCGCCGAGACGGTGGTGCGGCGGCGGTCCCCGGTACCTTCGGCCATCCCGTCGAAGGCGCCGAGCCGGATGCTCGTCGCGCTGCTGGCCCTGGGGATCGTCCTCGCGGGCGGCGGCGGGATCGTCTGGGCGGGGTTTCGCATGTGGTCGCCTCGGCCCGAGCCCGCGGCGGCCGCTGCGCCGGCTACGACCCTGCCGGTTGCCGAGCCCGTGTCGATGCGGCCGGCGGAGCCGCCTCCCGAGCTCACCGCGGCGGTGGCGGCGGCGCCGGCGACGAACGACGACGCGTTGCCTGGCACCGCGGCGCCGGCGCCGATCGCCGGGGCGACGTCGGTCGCGCCGTCGCGCAAGGTCGTACCGCGGCCCTCGGCGGGCCGCGCCCTCCTCGCTGCGCCCTCGCCGGTCACGGCGCCCGCCGCCGCGGCAAAGCCCGCTCCTCCGCCGGCGCGTGCGCCGGCGAGCCCTTCGAGACCCGTGCAGGAGACCTTCGAGTGAGACACGCCGCTTGGATCATGATGCTTGCGCTGAGCACGCTACCGCGCGTCGCGGCGGCGGACGAAGGCGCGAAGGAAAAGGCAGAGGCCCTCTTCAAGGACGGCGTTCGCCTCATGAAGGAAGAGAAGTGGGAAGCCGCGCGCGAGGCGCTGAAGGAGGCGAACCTCAACTTCGTCACCGCGAGCGGCCTCTACAACCTCGCCGTGGCGGAGGAGAAGACGCACCGCACGGTCGAGGCGCTCTCTCATCTGCGCGCGTACCTCGCGCATCCCAAGGCCGATCCAAAGAACGTGACCCAGGTGCGGACCGTGATGTGGCCCGAGCTCTACAAGGTGACGGGGCACATCCGTATTCGCGGCGTCACCAGCTCGGTGCTGCTCGATCGCTTCGTGGTCGGCGAGGGCAAGGTGCCCGACGAGGTGGACGTCGCGCCCGGCGAGCACACGCTCGAGTCGGACGGGCGCCGCATCTCGGTGGTTGTCGCGGCGGGCGAGGTGAAGGAGGTCGACTTCGCGGCCGTGACGCGCCCGGGGACGGCGTTGCCGCCGCCCACGCAACCGGGGGCGGACGCGACGACGGTCAGCCCGCCCGTCGAGGAGCGCCGCTCGTTCTGGACGACGCGGCACACGTTCGGGGTCGCGCTCGGCGGCCTCGCCGTCATCGGCGCGGGCGTGGGCGTGGTCTTCCTCGCCGGGCGCGAGGGCCACGTCTCCGACGGCAAGGACGCGCTCGCGACGAACCGCAGCCCCTGTGCCGATCCTTCCGCAGCGTCGTGCGCGAAGTACGACAGCGCGCGGGACGGGATCAAGAGCGCCGAGGTCGGCGCCGCGGTGTCGCTCGGCGCGTCGCTCGCGCTCGGGGTGGCGTCGGCCGCAATGCTGCTGTGGCCCGAACCGAAGCAGGTCGCGCGCGTGCGCCTCCTGCCGGTGGGCCGTGAGGTCTTTCTCGTCGGAACCTTTTGATGCCCTTGGAGATGAACATGCGCCTTGCTCTCGGACTTCTCGCGGCCTCGTGCACCCTCGCTCTCTTCCACTGCTCCTCGCTCCCGGACCCGTGCCGCGGCGCGGAGTGCGGCGTCGCGCCGGACGGCTCGTCGGAGGGCGGGGTGGACGGCGGAGGCGATGTGGTGGTTCCTGAGGGCTGCGATCCGCTGGCGGAGCCGAAGGATTCCCCGAAGTGCGTGGACGACGGGTTCGGAGTCTTCGTGGACGCGACGGGGGGAGCAGACGGGAACGCGGGCACGAAGAGCTCTCCCGTGAAGAGCGT
>JAYTBL010000396.1:0-4416 GCA_043736975.1 Polyangiaceae bacterium | reverse complement strand
GCCGTTGGCCTTCGCGAAGTCAGCCACGCCGTCCGACTTGTCATCGACGGAGATGCCGACGACCTGGACCTTGCCGCTGTTCTGCTTCGCGAGCTCCTCGAGCTTCGGGAACGACTGCTTGCAGGGGCCGCACCACGTGGCCCAGAAGTCGACGACGGCGATCTTGCCGGAGAGCGAGTCGAGCGTGATCGACCCCTTCCCGTTCACGGTCTCGATCTTCAGATCCGGTGCGCCTTTGCCGACCTCGGCGGGGCCGGACTTGCTGTCGCCGTCGGCGGTAGGGGTCATCGGCGGCTTCTTGTTGCCACCACCGCATGCTGAGGTGGCGGCCAGGATGAAGGAGATCCCAAGTACCGCGCTCGCTCGGATCATCGATGCCATGCGTCAAACCTCGGGGCGTCACGTTCGCGAACCACTCGCGGACGTCGCGTCATCAGCGCGAGCAGGCCCTCGACACCGATTGTAATGCGAGGCGCTGCGAAGAACCACGCGCTCGTCACGCGCCATGTTTTTCTGGTCTCACCTACGCCATCGCACCATTGACACCAGCGAATCGCACGGAGACGGCGCCCATGGTACCGACGGTTCGCTGAGCCACTGGTACGAGCGCGTAGGTGAGACCAGAAAGACGCATCGCGTGACGAGCGCGTGGTTCTTCGCAGCGCCTCGCATTACAATCCGTGTCGAGGGCCTGCTCGCGCTGATGACGCGACGTCCGCGAGCGGTTCGCGAACGTGACGCCCCGAGGTTTGACGCATGGCATCGATCAGGACCCGAGCGAGCGCGGTACTTGGCATCTCCTTCATTCTCGCTGCCACGTCTGCATGCGGCGGCAACAAGAAGCCGCCGATGACGCCGACCACCGACGGCGACAGCAAGTCTGGACCGGCCGAGGTCGGCAAGGGCGCACCGGAGTTGAAGCTCGAGACCGTGAACGGGAAGGGGTCGATCACGCTCGACTCGCTCGCCGGCAAGATCGCCGTCGTCGACTTCTGGGCCACCTGGTGTGGCCCCTGCAAGCAGTCCTTCCCGAAGCTCGAGGAGCTCGCGAAGCAGAACAGCGGCAAGGTGCAGGTCGTGGGCATCTCCGTCGACGACAAGTCCGATGGCGTCGCCGACTTCGCGAAGGCGAATGGAGCGACGTTCCCGATCGGCTGGGACGACGGCCACACGATCGCCGGCCGCTGGAAGGTCGACACGATGCCGACCACGTACATCCTCGACACGACCGGCAAGGTCCGCTTCATCCATGCGGGCTACAAGGATGGCGAGGCGGACGTGATCGCAAAGGAGCTCGCGACGCTCTCTTCGGAGCCCGCCGCGGCCGGCGCGAAGACCGACGTCGCGGGGGCCGACAAGCCCGCCGGCGACAAGCCCGCCGGCGACAAGCCTGCTGGTGACACGGCGACCGCCGAGCCGCCTGCGGATCCGGTGCCGGTGCCGACGAAGAAGGGCGCGAAGAAGCCCGGCGCGAAGAAGCCCGGCGCGAAGCCCGCGGCCAAGAAGAAGCCCTAACGGGCTCCGAGCTCGGGTGCGGAGCGAGCGCGCCTCCGCCGCACCGCTTCCCGTTCCCGTTCCCTTCGCCGCGCTCTCGTGGGCGCCGCAGGAAGAAAACAGCGCCGCAGCTCAGCTCGGGGGGGGATGAGCCTCGCTGCGACGCTGACCGGGCTGATGCGGATCTCGTACCAGCTCCAACTGCCCGAAATGTGGTCGCGAGAAACGGTCCTTCCTTGCATTCTCGCAACGCGTGAAATGCAGGACCGAACGAGCGCGCCGCGCCGGGCCGTCGAAGGCGCGCACCTGATGCACGGCGGAACGCCCCGTCCGCTCGTCCTGGCGCTCGCCGCGGTGGTGCTGGCCTTCCTGGCGAGCGGCTGCGCGGCGCGGCTGCTCGCGCGGACGTTCCCGCTCCAGGAGCGGCGTACCGAGATCTCGACGGGTCGCCTATGGGTGCGTCGCTGCTCCGCGGTGCGCTCGGCGACCTCGCTCGACCTCGACGTCGAGGTGCTGGGGTGGCAGTGGTCGGGCGGCGATAGCTGGGGCTTCGAGGTGCGCGAGTACGTGTATTTCTCGGCTGCGATCAAGCGCGCCTCTCCGCCGCGATCGAGTCCGCGGCCGACGGCGTGACCCTGCGCGTCTGGACCGAGAGGCCGCCCGAGGTGCACGTGCGCGCGATCGGTCGCGTCGACGCGAAGGCGAGCACGCCGGCTGCCACGCTCCTCGGCGCGGCCTCGTCGCTCGTGGGACGCGGTCCCAACACGCTCGCCACCGCGGCGCTTCGCTCCCGCGTGCGCGATCTGATCGCCGACCGCGCCGCGACGGGGATCCCGATCGTCCTCGGCGAGGCGCCGGCCCTGCCGGGCGCGCTGCCCAAGGCGCTGCACCTCCTCGACGAGAAGGAGAGCCTGCATCCCGGCGGCGCGCTCATCTCGGGGAGCTTCGCGGCGGGCGTCGCCAGCACGCTCCACTGGTCCGTGGAAGGCGACGGGACGGCGCTCGCCCGGCCGGTCTGCGTCGCCGAGGCGCTCGATCTGGTCGACGCCGTGGTCGCCGAGCGCAAGCCGCCGTCCGCGCGCGCGCCGCAAGGCGTGGTCACGATGAAGGGCAAGGGCATGGCGGTCCTCCCCGCGCTCGGTTGCCGCTGGGTCCTCGTCACGGGCCCGCGCGACGATCGCGAGGTGTCGGTCGGGCTCGTGCTCACGGATCACGCGGAGCAGACGCCGCACGTCACCACCCGGCGCCGGGTCCGGGCCACCCTCGTGGCCTACGACCTGTCGGCCGCGGCGCCGGGCGCGGGCGGCGAGGATCAGGGAGAATCGATCACGATCGCCTTCGCGATCGGGCCCGACGAGGCGTCGCAGTCGTTCGGTCGTGCGCTCCCCGCCGTGAGGTCGCCGGCGGTCGCCCTGGTCGCGCCGCTCGTCGAGATCGCTCGTGACGCCCCCATCGCCCTGCGCGCGCTCCAGCAGAAGCCGCGGCCGCCTTCGCTCTTCAACGCTACGCCTGGCTACGAGCAGACGCTGCTCGCGAGCGGCAGCGCGCAGCTCGACGCCGGCCAGCGACGGCAGCAGCAAACGACCTCGCTGACGCGGGATGGACGCGTGCTCGGCTGGGCGAAGATCGATGTCGAGCAGCTGGAGGTCGAATGAGTGACCCGAGCCCCCGGTCATCGATGAGCCGGGCTTCCCTCTTCTCCCTGGTAAGCGCGCTCCTCTCGGCGATCGCCGCGTGCACGCCGCCGCCCGGGCCGCCCGCCGCGCCCGCCGCGGCGCCCCTCGCGCCGCTGCTCGCAGTGGCGGCGTGTCCCGAGGTGCTCGGTCGCGTCCTGACGCTCTCCACTGCGGGCGACGGCATCGACGACGCCTTCGCGCTGGTCGAGCACTGCGCGGCCCGTCCGGTCGACGGCGACGTCGTGCTCTCCGGCGACGCGTGGGTCCGGGTCGCCGTCGATCGCGATCTCGGCGCGGTGCGCGTGCGCCAGTTCGTGCACGCCTCCCTGCACGCGGAGCTGCGCCTCGGCGTGCGCGCGACCTACGTGGAGGAACACCTCGAGGTGGCCCTCACGCCGCGGCCCGGCGCGGTCGCCTCGATCGAGCCGGTCGGCGCGCTCGAGGTCTCGCCGCTGAACTGGGCGAGCCTCCTCGCCGTTGAGCTGGCCCCGGCCGCGGGGACGAGCGTGGAGTGGGTGGCCAAGCGACGTCTCCGCGAGGAGACGGAGCGCGCGGTCGCCGCGGCGATCGCCAGGCCGCTGGTCTTCGCGTACGACGCCGCGACCCCCGCCGTACCACGGCTTCGCGTCGTGCCGCGCGGCACCGCGCTGCTCGGTCCCTATCCCGAGAGCGAGAGCGCGCCGAAGGTCCAGCTGCGGCTCGCGCCGGGCGCCGTCGCGGAGCGCGGCGCGCGCGCGCTGCGTGGTGGTGGTCCCGGATCTCCTGCATGCGGGCTTCATCGTCGGCGGCCGTGCCGGGCGCGGCGTGGCGACATGCCGCGAGGGCCAGGGCTGGTCGCGACCCTCCTTCGTCCGCCTCACGAGCGCGAGCGCGGGCCTCCAGGCGGGCGTGCAGAGCGTCGACGTCGTGATGCTCATGATGACGAATGCCGGCATGAAGCGACTCCTCGATGGCAAGGCGCAGCTCGGCGCGACCGCCTCCGTCGCGGCGGGCCCCGTTGGCCGCGAGGCCCAGGCCTCGAGCAACGTCACGCTCACCGCGGAGGTCCTCTACTACTCGCGGGCAAGCGGGCTCTTCGTCGGGCTCGATCTCTCGGGCACCGTCCTCGAGGGTGACGAGGAGTCGTCGCGGGCCTTCTACGGCGACGCGCGCGACTTCCGCGCGCTCCTGCGTACGCCGCCCGAGCCGCCGCCGGCCGCGAAGGAGTTCGTCCAGGCGATCGAACGCTCCTTTTCGCCCTAGTGCC
>JAYTBL010000395.1:0-1641 GCA_043736975.1 Polyangiaceae bacterium | reverse complement strand
TCGAGCACGCCGCGATGGGCACGCGACTTGCTCGACGGAGAGGCATGCGCGTCCTGCCCTGCCTCGTCCTCGCTGCTCTCACCGCCGTGGTCGCCTGCTCGGGCGCGGACGCTCCCGACGAGCAGGACTCTGACGGGAGCTCGGGGAGCTCGGGGAGCTCGGGGTCGGGTCCCTCGAAGGACGCGCCTGACGCGAGCCCCCTCGTTCCCGGCCAGGGCGACGCCAGCGCGGCGATCGACGGGGCGCCGAGCGTCGACGGGGGACCCGGCGGCTTCACGTACAAGCCGGCACCTGCCGGCTGCGTGACCGACGTCTCCGCCGGCGAGCACACCTACAGCTGCTCGACGTTGCGCGTCGACGCGACCATTCCCGATCTGCCGAAGACCTGCCCGGCCGCCGGCTGCGGTCTCATCCTCGAGCTTCATGGCGACACCGGCACCGGACCGGCGATGGACGCCCAGCTGATGCTCCGAACGCGCGGCGCGCAGCGCGGCTACATCGTGCTCGCGCCGACCGGGCCGGCGATCGGTACCATCAGCAACGTCGCGTATCCCGGCAGCACGTGGGGTCCCGCGCAGGACGCGAACCTGCTCGCGATCGTGCAGAGCTTCGCGGCGGTGTTCAAGGTCGACCCGAAGCGGGTCCATGTCACGGGCTTTTCGCGCGGCGGCTTCACGTCGTGGCGCTTCGCGTGCGACCAGTCGAACCTGTTCGCGTCGGTGGCCGTGGGCGGCGCCGGCAACGGCGCGACGCAGCTCCTCGGAGGCGCCGAGGCGACGTGCTTCGAGAACGGCCGGATGCCGGCGCGCCCTCTCGACGTGTTGCTCTTGATGGGGCGCACCGACAGCCAGTACGCGCGCATCGTCACGGCACGAAACAGCGCGCTCGCGACGTACGGCCTCGCCGCGGGCGATCAGGCCGTCGTGAAGCAGAGCGGGACGGCGTTCACACAGACGCGCGCCAGCAAGGCGGGCAAGCCGGTGGTGGAATGGTTCGACCACGCCTACGAGATCGATCCCACCACGCCCGGCCTCTACGCCGCGGGCAAGGGTCATTGCGTCCCCGGCAGCGCCGTCCCCAAGACCGCCGCCTACCCCGTGGCCTGCAAGCCGCCCAGCGGCTTCGACTGGGGAGCCGAGGTCCTGGCCTTCTTCGACGCCCACCGCAAGCCGTAGTCAGGACTCCTGCTACGGCTGCTACGGCGAAGTCCACGTTCTCCGCGCGTACGCGCAACGACGCGCTGGCTCGTCGGCGATTCGAGCGTGCTCCACTTCGACGGCACCTCGTGGACGAAGCCGCCGACGTTCACCGTCAGCATGGTCGACAACTTCTACGGGGCGGACGTGGCGGGCTCGTCGGACAAGGACGTGCTTCACGTCCCTCGGCTCGAGCGGGCTCCGCTGGGACGGCGCGCAGTTCGCGAGCGCCCCGTTGGCCGACCCTGCGAACACGTGCGACGCGCTGGCGGACGCCGCTGCGCTGACCATCGCCGTGATCGTCGACCCGGAAGGCGCCAGGCCGCCGGAGCCCGCGCCCTCTGCGTCGGTGGGGAGCACGGAGGCGCGGCGGCCTCGGGCGCGAGATCTGGACGTCCCTGCTCCGCGAAGACCGACCTCGACGCTGCGCACGAACGCATCGCGA
>JAYTBL010000394.1:0-1641 GCA_043736975.1 Polyangiaceae bacterium | reverse complement strand
GGTCGCCGCCGGGTGAAGGGGCGTCGGCGTGGTCTGCGCCGGCATCCAGCGTGCGTTCGGCGCGCCTCCAGCCACTGTCGGAGCGGCGGTGCCTGTTGCAGGTCACCGTGAGCGCTGAGCTCCGGCGCAAGCTGGAGCAGGCGCGGGACCTCGTGTGCCACCGCAGCCCGAAGGGGGACCTCGAGACAGTGATCGACGCGGCGCTCGACGTCCTCCTCGCGAAGCTGGAGAAGGAGCGGCACGGGAAGGTGGCGAAGCCGCAGCCTGCGCCTTTGCGACCGACCAGGGAGGGAACCATCTCGCGTGCGGTTCGGCGGGAGGTCTGCGAGCGCGACGGCTTCCGCTGCACGTTCGTCGACGCGCAGGATCGGCGGTGCCCAGCGCGTGCGGTCTTTGGAAAGGAGCATGTCGCGGAGCGGATCCACGACCGCCGGGAGCGGTCGTCCCCGGAGACGAGCGAAGCGGTTTACGAGGCGGCGCTGCGCCAGCTCCTGGCGTGCGGCTTCGGCCGGGCTCGGGCGCAACCTACGCTCGAGACGATTGGTAGGCGACCCGCTCGTACGGTCGAAGAGCTATTCTCCGAGGCGATCGACGTCCTCTGCCCGGACATGCCCCCAACGTTCTGGCCGGCGGCTGGCGAGATCGCGTAGCGCGATGCCTTTCATGAGGTCGGCCACGCGTGCTCACCTTCCATCCCTGCGCCGAACCGCGTGCCGGGCGGGAAGTTGAGGCCGAACGATTCGCTGAGGATCGTCAACAGCTCGTCGGCGGACGCGATCACGCGCGTCGTGACCACGCCGTTGCGCTCGCGGATGTTGAGCTCGCGATTGAGCAGCGCGAGCCGGCGGCCGTCAGGTAGCGCGCGCGCCGCGATGAGCCGGTTGCGGAAGTGCGACTGCGGGTGGGCGCTGGTGAACCAGTTCGCGATCGTGCGATCGATGAGCGGCATCTCCTCCGTCGTGTACTCGTAGACGTCGTTCCACTCCGTGCCGTAACGGATCTGATGAAACGAAACGCCGTCCTCGTGGACGAGCCGCCGGGCCTCGTGCGGAGTCGCTTGCTCCCCTTCGGCATGAAACCTGATGGCCGACGTGAGCGACGCGCCGCCCACGCCGACGTCCGTGAGCCACGTCTCACCCGCGATCTCGACGCGCAGGAAGACGTGAGTGCGCGGGGGGAGGTAGTCGCGCGGCCGCTGCAGTCGCACCCGGGCGCTCAGCGGCCTCACGTCGAAGCCGAGCTCGCCCAGCACATGGAGGAACAGCCCGTTCTGCTCGAAGCAGTAGCCTCCACGCCGCTCGGTCACGAGCTTGCGAAAGAGGGAACGCACGTCGAGCTCGATCGGGCAGCCGAGCAGGACATCGAGGTTCTCGAACGGGATCGACTGGGTATGCGCGGCGGTAAGGGCATGGAGCACGTCGAGGCTGGCGGTTTGCCGCCCGCGGTAACCGATGCGCGCAAGGTAGGCGTCGAGGTCGAAGTCGGAGCTCATGCCGCGAGCATTCTATGCCGAACGGCGGTCGCAACCGGAGCGGATCAGCGGCGGCGTCGACGCAC
Source organism: Polyangiaceae bacterium (assembly GCA_043736975.1). Classification (GTDB taxonomy): domain Bacteria; phylum Myxococcota_A; class Polyangia; order Polyangiales; family Polyangiaceae; genus Labilithrix. The sequence goes on along the minus strand of JAYTBL010000394.1, from coordinate 84 downwards.
GGCCATCGCCACGAGCCCCGCAAGCGCAGCGAGCCCCAGGAGGCTCGCGTTGCTCGATCCGGCGGTGTTGCAGCCGATGCCGCC
>JAYTBL010000393.1:0-21148 GCA_043736975.1 Polyangiaceae bacterium | reverse complement strand
TCTGCTCGTCGCTGCCGACGTCGTAGGAGCGCACCACGTTCGGATGATCGATGTTGGTGAGGAAGCCCGCCTCGCGCGCGAGCACCATCGCCGACTCGTTCGAGAGGCGAAGCTCACCACCCGGCCAGGATAACCCGACGGCGTGCTCGGCAGCCCGTCTCTTTGAGTGCTAAGAGGCGGACCCATGATCCCGCGTTACACGCCTCCGGAGCTCGCTGCGCTGTGGTCGTCCGAGCGTCGCTATGCGATCTGGCTGGAGGTCGAGCTGGCCGCCTGCGATGCCATGGAGGAGGCCGACCTGGTGCCGCGCGGCACCGCGAACCGCATCCGCGGCCAGAAGCTCGCGCTGAGCACCGCGCGCATCGAGGAGATCGAGCGCACCACCAAGCACGACGTCATCGCGTTCCTCACGCACGTCGAGGAGCTCGCCGGCGCCGATGCGCGCTGGCTGCACCGCGGAATGACCTCGAGCGACGTGCTCGACACCTCGTTCGCGATCCTCCTGCGTGACGCCACCGACGGCCTCGTCAAGCGCACCGACGCGCTGCTCGAGGCGCTCGCCACGCGCGCGCGCGAGCACGCGAAGACCCCGATGATCGGCCGGAGCCACGGCATCTTCGCCGAGCCGGTGACGTTCGGGCTCGCGCTCGCCGGGCACCACGCGGAGATGGCGCGCAACCGCGAGCGCCTCGTGCGCGCGCGCGAGCAGATCGCGGTCGGCAAGATCGCGGGCGCGGTCGGGACCTACGCGCATCTCTCCCCAGGCATCGAGGAGCGGGCGCTCGCCGCGCTGGGCCTGCGCGCCGAGACCGTGAGCACGCAGATCGTGCCGCGCGATCGCCATGCCGAGCTGTTCTGCGCGATGGCGCTGGTCGCGGCCGGCATCGAGCGGCTGGCCACGAACGTCCGCCACTGGCAGCGCTCCGAGGTCGGCGAGGCGGAGGAGGCATTCACGGTCGGCCAGAAGGGCTCGAGCGCGATGCCCCACAAGCGCAACCCGATCCTCAGCGAGAACCTGTGCGGCCTCGCGCGCATCGTGCGCGCGGCGTGCATCCCGGCGCTGGAGAACGTCGCGCTGTGGCACGAGCGAGACATCTCGCACTCCTCGGCGGAGCGCATGATCGCGCCCGACGCGACGTCGACGCTGGCGTTCATGCTCGATCGCGCGCGCGGCCTGGTCGACGGGCTCGTCGTCTACCCGGAGCGGCTCCAGGAGAACCTGAAGCGCGCCGCGGAGCTGTACTTCTCGGAGGCGGTGCTCCTCGCGCTGGTCGAGGCGGGCATGGTCCGCCAGGAGGCGTACGTGCTGGTGCAGCGCAACGCGATGCGCGCGTGGCACGGCGACGGCGCGTTCCGCGACAACCTCGCCGCGGATCCGGACGTGAGCTCGAAGGTGTCGAAGGAGCAGCTCACGAAGCTCTTCGACCTCGACCACGCCCTCCGGCACGTCCCGGGCATCGTCGATCGCGCTCTGGGCTAGTGGGGCTTCGCCCCTCGCTTCGTGAGCCTCCCCAGGATGCGACCTGGCCGGCGCGCATCGCCTTCGGCGACCGGCGCGTTCGCGCCGAGGAGCATGCCTGGGCTTCGCCCTACGGGGTCAGGTCATTGCGAGGACTGCGATCACGATCGCGGTCACCAGGCACATCGTCAGGCCCGTCATGATGGTGAGGGCCCAGCGCGCGTCGCTCGAGTAGCGCTTGCTGCTCCACACCGCCGCCAGGCCGACCGGCGGCACGAGGATCAAGAGCGAGCCCAGCGCCACCGGGTCCTCCCACCACGCGCCTCGCGGATTCGCGGGCGCCGCGACCCTGCCCACCCCCGCAGCCGCCATCGCCGCCCTCTGTGCATACTGCAGGTGTTGCGCGTGGGCCTGCTGCGCCGCCGCACGCGGATCGACGATGCTGCCCGGCACGAAGGCCGCGAGCTCGCGCACGTCCCTGCGGCCGTCACGGCGTAGCGAGGGGACGGGGACCTCGTGCGCGGGCATCGGCCGGTAGGCAGGCGGCGTGGGCAGCGCCGACGCCGAGACCTGGGGGAACATCCCGCGGAGCTGCTCGGGCACCGGCATGAACATGCACTTGCGGAGCGCGGACTTGCCGCCGCGAAGGTCTCCCCACTTGTGACTCTGATCGCGCGGCGACTCGCGCAACCACCCGTTGCCGATCAGCGTTCCGAATCCACGAGCACGCGCGAGGCTTCGAGGGGTTTGTCGCATCCAGTCCCATCAGGATGATACGCCCAGGCGCGGGCGCAACCTCCTCCGCATCATGTCGTTCGTCTGGGTGACATGCTCCTCCGCCGACGCACCGCGGCACGGGCGATCAAGTAGAAGATCGGCGGCAGGTGACGGAGCCGCAGCTTGCTCACCTCGTCGCCGTAGACGGGGCGTACCGGGACCTCGGCGACCCGCAAATCCAGGGCCTTCAGCTGTCCGAGGAGGTCGTTGGGGTAGCCGAAGCCCGGCCACATCCCGTCGAGATCGACCTGCTGGGCCGCCGCGCGAGAAAGCGCGGTGTACCCACATTGGCTATCGGAGATGCGCTGGCCGATCGCCGCCGACGTCAGCCGCGTGAAGACCTGCCCGCCGATCCAGCGCGGGAGGCCCATCGATCGCCGCACCGTGGGGTCGCGGAAGCGGTCGCCTTTCACGTAGTCGGCCTCGCCGCGGACGATGGGCAGCGCCACCCGCTCGAGATCGTTCGGGTCCATCTGGCCGTCCCCGGCCATGACGCACAGGGCGTCGGTGGGGCGCGACGTCCGGCGGAGCGCCAGCCGGTAGCCGGTGATCAGCGCGCCCCCCACCCCACGCGGGCGCGGGTGAGGCTCGACATGGACGCGCTCGTCGCCGGTCGCGAGCGCGACCGCGCCCGTACGATCGGCGCTGCCGTCGTCGATGACGAGGATGTCGTCGACGAACCGAGGCATGGTCTCGATGACCCTTCCGACGTGTAGCTCTTCGTGGAGGGCCGGAACGACGACCACGACGCGAGACCCTTCGAGCACCTGAAATCAATCCTCGCAGACAAAGACGCCACCATGACACCTGCTCGTCACACGACTAGAGTAATCGCCGGAGCATGGCGCGAATCTTGGTCATCGAGGACGAGCCGGACATCCAGCAGATCCTCGAATACAACCTGCGCGAGAAGGGCCACAAGGTCTTCATCGCGGGCAAAGGCGAGGAGGGGCTCCGCATCGCACGCGAGAAGCGCCCCGACCTCGTCCTCCTCGACCTCATGCTTCCGGACATTCCCGGAACCGAGATATGCAAGGCGCTCAAGAGCGACCCGACCCTGCGCAACACGCAGGTGGTGATGCTCACCGCGAAGGGCGAGGAGATCGATCGCGTGGTCGGCTTCGAGCTCGGCGCCGACGACTACGTCGTCAAGCCGTTCAGCGTTCGCGAGCTGCTCCTGCGCGTCGCGGCCATCCTGCGGCGCTCACAGGGTGAGCAGGAGGCAGCGCCGGGCTTCCAGTTCGGCAGCCTGCGCGTCGACCGCGAGGCGCACCGCGTCTGGGCGAAGGACGCGGAGCTCGAGCTCACCGCGCTCGAGTTCAAGCTGCTGGTGACGCTCTTCGACCGCAAGAACCGCGTGCAGACGCGCGCGGCGCTCCTGAGCGACGTCTGGGGGATCGACGCCGACATCACGACCCGCACCGTCGACACGCACGTGAAGCGCCTGCGCGAGAAGCTGGGCGAGGCGGGGATCTACATCGAGACCGTGCGCGGCGTCGGGTATCGGTTCGCCGACAACCCGGAAGAGGCCACTGGGTGAGAGGAAAGTTACGCGTCCGCATCCTGATCGCTGCGTGGGCCCTGACGACGCTGTGCGTCCTGGGCTCGCTGGTGCTCATGGGATCGGGCGCGTTCGGGCTCGCGACCCTCGTCGTCGCGCTGCTCGCCGGGGCGGTGGTCGCGTTCGGGATGAGCGAGCTCTCGGTGCGCTGGTTCGACGACGCGGTGCGGCCGCTCACCGACGCCGCGCGGCGCATGCACGAGGGTGACCTCACGGTGCGCTCGCGGGTGACCCGCGAGCAGGACGTCGGCCAGCTCGGCGCCACGTTCGATCAGCTCGCCAGCAGCCTCTCGCAGACCGTCGGCGAGCTGCGGAGCGAGCGCGATCTCGTGAGCCGCATCCTCGACGGCATGCAGGAGGGCGTCCTCCTGCTCGACAACGAGGGCAAGGTCGCCCTCATGAACCCGGCGCTGCGCGAGATGCTGCTGCTGCGTTCCGATCTCCTGGGGCAGCCGCTCCTCGAGGTGGTGCGACACGCCGAGCTCAAGGAGCTGCTCGACCGCGCGCGCACCACGCGCACCACCTGCTCGGGCGAGGTGGAGCTCGGGGGCCTCAAGCCGCGCCGCCTGCTGGTGCGCGGCACCGCCTTCACCCAGCTGCGCGGTCGCGACAGCGCGGGCCGCGAACAGGAAAACACGCGCGGCCTCCTCGCGGTCTTCTTCGACGTGACCGACATCCGGCGCCTCGAGTCACTGCGCCGAGACTTCGTGGCGAACGTCTCGCACGAGCTGCGCACGCCGGTCACCGCCGTGCTGTCCGCCGCCGAGACGCTCGAGATGGCGCTCGGTCGCGATCCCGAGCAGGCGAAGCGCTTCCTCGCCATCATCGAGCGCAACGCGGCGCGCCTCCAGCGGCTCATCGAGGACCTGCTCGATCTCTCGCGGATCGAGTCGCGCGAGCTGCGGCTGCGGCCCGAGCGCTTTCCCTTCGATCCGTTCGCGACCCACCTGCTCGGCATGTTCAGGGAGCGCGCCGACAAGCGGCGCATCGCGTACCGTCTCGAGTGCGCGAAGGGACTCGAGATCGAGGTCGACCGGCGCGCGCTCGAGCAGGTGCTCACCAACCTCGTCGACAACGCTGTGAAGTACTGCCCCGAGGGCTCCTCGGTGGTCCTGCGCGCCGAGCGCACCGGGGGCGCGAGCCCGGGAGTCCGGCTGCGCGTCGAGGATGACGGCGGCGGCATCGAGGAGAAGCACCTGCCCCGCCTGTTCGAGCGGTTCTACCGCGTCGATGCCGGTCGCTCGCGCGAGATGGGCGGCACCGGGCTCGGGCTCTCGATCGTGAAGCACCTCGTCGAGGCGATGGGCGGCACGATCGACGTCGTGAGCGCCCTCGGCAAGGGCACGACGTTCGACGTGAAGCTGCCCGACGCGAGCACGCGGGTGAAGGAGAAGTCGTCGACCGACGACCTCGCGCGAGAGGCGCGAGAGAACGCCGCATGAGTCGCTGGCCGCTCGTCCTCGCGCTCGCCTTCGTCCTCGGAGCCTGCTCTCGATCCACCGCCACGCCCACCGAGGCGTCGCCGCGCGTGCTGGTCGGCGCCGGCGCCACGCTGCCCTACCCGCTCTACTCGAAGTGGGCTTCCGAGTACGTGCGCGTCGAGCCCACCGTCCGCATCAACTACCAGTCGATCGGCTCGGGCGCGGGTGTGCGGCAGGTCTCGGACGGCGTGGTCGACTTCGGCGCGACCGACGAGCCCATGACCGACGACCAGGTCGCGCGCGCCGCCACGAGGCTCGTGCACGTCCCGACTACCATTGGCGCGGTGGTGTTCGCGTTCAACCTCCCCGGCGAGCGCGAGCTCGCGCTGACCGCAGAGGTCGCTGCCGGCGTGTTCCTGGGCACGGTGCGGCGCTGGGACGACGAGCGCATCCGCGCGTTGAACCCCGGCCGCAGCTTGCCCGCCGAGCCGATCATCGTCGTGCACCGCGCCGACGGCAGCGGGACGAGCGCCGCGCTCACCACCTACCTCGCGAAGCACGACGCGACCTGGCAGGCGAAGGTCGGCGCCGCGACCTCGCCGCGCTTTCCCGTGGGCATCGGCGCGAAGGGCAACGAGGGCGTGACCGCGCTCATCAAGAGCACGCCGCTCTCGCTCGGGTACGTCGAGCTCGTGTACGCGCGGCAGGCCGGGCTGGCGATGGCGCAGGTCAGGAACCCCGCCGGCAAGATGATCGCGCCCACCGTCGCTGCGCTCGAGCGCGCCGCGAAGAGCGCCCGCCTCCCCGCCGACGACAACGCGCGCGTCGTGCTGCTCGACGCCGAGGATGAGGAGGCATACCCGATCGCCGCGGTCTCCTTCCTGGTGCTCCCTCGTGACGCGGTCGACCGCGCCAAGGGCGAGGCCCTCGCGAAGTTCCTGTGGTGGGCGGTGCACGACGGCCAGTCCTTCGCGAGCACGCTCGACTACGCGCAGCTGCCACCCGCGCTGGTCGGACGGGCCGAGCGCGCGCTCGGCGAGCTGCGCAGCGAGGGTCGGCCCCTGCTCCCTGCGGGCGGGTGAGCGATGAACGAGCCCGCGATCCTGACGCCTCCGCCGGCGAGCGCGGCCCCCCCACCCTCCCCCTCGCGACGCGCCTCCGAGCCTTGGCAGGTGCTGATCGATCGCGCGCTCGTCGCGGTGGGCGGCGGGGCGGCGTGCATCGTCGGGCTCGTGCTGCTCGTGCTGCTGGTGTGGGTGGTGGGCCTCGCGCTGCCGAGCCTGCGCGCGTTCGGCGCGGGCTTCGTGCTGGGAAGGACGTGGGACCCGGCGCGCGGAGAGCTCGGAGCGCTCCCCTTCCTCTACGGCACCGTGGTGACCTCGCTGGTGGCATTGCTACTCGCGGTGCCAGTGGGGCTGGGCGTCGCGCTGTTCCTCACCGATCTCGGGCCGCCGGTGCTGCGGCGGCCGGTAGCGGCGGTGGTCGAGCTGCTGGCGGCGATTCCCGGCGTCGTCTACGGGCTGTGGGCGGCGATCGTGCTCGCGCCGCTCTTGCGTACCGGCGTCGAGCCGGCGCTCGAGGCCAGCCTCGGCGCGGTCCCCCTCTTTCGCGGCCCCAAGGTCGGCGTGGGCCTGCTCTGCGCGTCGCTCGTCCTCGCGGTGATGGTCCTCCCCACCATCGCTTCCGTGGCGCGCGAGGTCCTGCGCGCCGTCCCCAGCGAGCTGCGGGAAGGTGGTCTGGCGCTGGGGGCCACGCCCTGGGATGTCGTGCGGCGCATCGTGCTCCCGCATGCGCGCTCCGGTCTCTTCGGCGCGATACTCCTCGGCTTCGGGCGCGCGGTCGGTGAGACGATGGCGGTGGCCATGGTGGTGGGCAGCCGCGCCGAGATCACGGGCTCGCTGTTCTCGCCTGGCTACACGATGACCAGCGTCATCGCCAACGAGCTCGCCGAGGCCACGAGCACGCTGCATCTCGCCGCGCTCGCCGAGATCGGCCTCCTGCTCTTCCTCCTCACGCTGGCGTTCAACGTCGCGGCGCGCGTCCTGGTCGCGCGCCGCGAGGGGTCCGTCTGATGAACGCCGATGTCGAGGGCGCATACGCGGGCCGGAAGCTCGCCGCCCGCGTGGCCAGCGCGCTGTGCGGGCTCGCGGTGGTGATCGCGCTCGTGCCGCTCGTGGCCATCCTCGTCTACGTCGCGCGGCGGGGGCTCGGTGCGCTGTCGCTCGGGTTCTTCACCAGCCTCCCGCGGCCGGTGGGCGAGACCGGCGGCGGCATGGCGAACGCGGTGGTCGGCACCATCGAGCTGGTCGCCCTCGCGAGCGTGATGGGGATCCCGATCGGGATCGCCGCCGGCCTCTTCCTGGCGGAGTATCGCACCACGCTCCTGGCCCGGGCGGTGCGCTTGTGCGCCGACGTGCTCGCAGGCGTCCCCTCGATCCTCGTGGGCGTCGTGGTCTACGCCGTGGTGGTGGTGCGCATGCAGCACTTTTCCGCCTTCGCCGGCGCGCTCGCGCTCGCGCTGCTGATGCTTCCGCTCGTGGCCCGCACCACCGACCTGCTCGCGCGCACCGTGCCCGAGTCGCTCCGCGAGGCGGCGCTGGCGCTCGGCGCCTCGCGCTGGCGGATCGCCATCCACGTCGTCCTGCGGACCGCGGCCCCCGGCATCCGTGCAGGATGCATGCTTGCCGTGGCGCGAGTGTCGGGCGAGACTGCGCCGCTGCTCTTCACGGCGTTCAACAATCGCTTCTGGAACGAGAGCCTCTCGGATCCCACGTCGTCCCTCCAGGTGCAGATCTTCACCTACACGATGTCCCCCTACGACGACTGGCACGCGCAGGCCTGGGCGGCCGCGCTGGTGCTGGTCGCCATGGTGATCGTGCTCAACGTGCTCGCGCGCCGCGTGCTGCGAGGACCGAGGCCCACGTGAGCACCTCCCGCAGCACGCCCCCGCCGCCGCGAGGGCCGGACAAGATGCGCGCCGAGAACCTCTCCGCGTGGTTCGGCGAGAAGCGCGCGCTCAAGGGCATCACGCTCCCGCTGGTGGAGCGGAAGGTGACCGCGGTCATCGGACCTTCCGGCTGCGGCAAGTCGACGTTCATCCGCTGCCTCAACCGCATGCACGAGGTGGTGCCCGGCGCGCGCACCGCGGGCCAGGTCCTGCTCGACGGGCAGGCCATCTACACCCGCGAGGTCGACCCGGTGCGCGTGCGCCGGCGGGTGGGGATGGTGTTCCAGAAGCCGAACCCGTTCCCCGCGATGACGGTGCGCGACAACGTGCTCGCCGGCCTGCGTCTCTCGGGCGTCACGCCCGCCGATCCCGGTCGCCTCGTGGAGGAGTCGCTGCGCCAGGTCGCGCTCTGGGACGACGTGAAGGACGCGCTCGATCGCCCCGGCGGCGCGCTCTCGGGCGGCCAGCAGCAGCGCCTGTGCCTCGCGCGGTGCCTCGCGCTCGAGCCGGAGGTGGTCCTGATGGATGAGCCCTGCTCCTCGCTCGACCCCATCGCCACCGCCAAGATCGAGGAGCTGATCCACGAGCTCCGCGAGCGCTACACCATCGTCATCGTCACCCACAGCATGCAGCAGGCGGCGCGGGTCTCGGACTACACGGCCTTCTTCTATGTCGGCGAGCTGGTGGAGTACGATCACGCAGACGTCATCTTCACCAAGCCCTCCAACCCCCGCACCGAGGACTACATCACCGGTCGCTTCGGCTGAGACGCGAGAACCCCATGCCCCGGCTCCACACCGATCAAGCGTACGAAGGCGAGCTGCGGCGCATCCGCGAGATGCTGCTCATGATGGGCGCGAAGGTCGAGGAGATGCTGGGCCAGGCGATGAAGGCGCTCGTCGAGCGCGACAGCGAGCTCGCCGAGAACACGCTCTACATCGACCGCCAGATCAACCGCCTCGAGATCGAGGTCGATGACCTGTGCCTGCGGGTGCTGGCGCGCCGCCAGCCGGTGGCGAGCGATCTGCGCTTCATCACCATGGCGCTCAAGGTCGTCACCGATCTCGAGCGCATGGGAGACCTGGGCGTGAACATCTGCGAGCGCGTCCTCGAGCTGAACGAGGAGCCGCCGCTCAAGCCCTACCTCGAGGTGGTGAACATGGCGGAGGCCGCGCAGGAGATGCTGCGCGAGGCGCTCGACGCGTTCGTCGCCGGCGACGCCGACCGCGCCAAGGCCATCATCGAGCGCGACTCCAAGGTCGACGCGTACTACGCGGCCATCTTCCGCGAGCTCCTCACGTACATGATGGAGAACCCGCGCAACATCTTCCGCGCCACGCGCGAGCAGTCGATCGCGAAGTACATCGAGCGCATCGCCGACCACGCCACGAACGTCGCCGAGATGGTGGTGTTCATGGTGCACGGCAAGGACATCCGCCACGCCGGCAAGCTCGAACGCCGCGTCACTCGCACCTGAGTCGGCGCGAGCCGGGTGAGGTTCACTTCGGGGGGTTGACGGTGCCGCCGCCGGGCTTGCAGCCGTCGGCAGACTCCTGGATGGCGGCGAGCGCCTGGATGAAGCCCGCAGGATCGCCGTTACCGACGTTCCAGAACCGGCACGGGGCGGCGACGTCGCCGCATGCGTTGGTGAGCGCGCCGACGTTCGCCGCGTGCGTCGGCGCGTTGCCGCCGGCGGCGATCTTCTCGAGGTTCTCGAAGGTCGCGCCTTCCATGCCGATCACGTAGGTCCGGATCTTCGTCGCCTGGAAGTGCGTGTCGAGGATGCCCGACAGCGCGTCGAGGTTCTGGTTGCAGCCCAGCGGATCGCCATCAGTGACGAAGATCCCGATCGTGACGTGCCCGGGGCGCCGGTTCGCGGCGGTGAACTTGGTGAGCCCGCGGAGCGCGGCCTCCATGGGCGTGGCGCCCCCCGGAACGGTGCTGTTGAGGACGCCGTCGAACGCGTTGCTGGGGAGCGTCGTGTAGCCGGTCGCGGGCATCGCCGGCGTGTCGTAGGGGGAGCCCGTCGAGCACGTGGGGTTGTCCTCGCCGGAGAAGAACTGGAGCGCGGCGCTCTGATCCTTGGCCGACGGCGAGTTCAGGTAGCCCGAGAGCGCGTTGATCGCGCGGCACCACTTCGAGTTCTTCGTGTCGCCGATGTTGCAGTCGCCGGGCACGCCGTTTCCGGCGGGGTCGCCCATGCTGCCGGACTTGTCGAACACGATGTACATGTCGACGGGCGCGAAGCAGCTCCCGCCGTCGGTTCCGCCCGACGCCCCGGACGCGCCGCCCGACGCGCCGCTCGTGCCGAAGCCGCCGCTGCCGCTCGCTCCCCCGCCGCTCGCGCCGCCGCTGCTGGCGCCGCTCGAGCCGAAGGAGGAGTCGGGCTCCGAGCTTCCGCAGGCGGCGGCGAGGACGGCGAGGCTACAGGTGACGACCGCGAAGCTCACGAGGCAGGCGGAGGGTCTCATGGGGACGAGCATATCGCGCGCCGAGCCGCAGCGCCTCCTCGGCGCGCTCCGGGCGGGCTCGCCCGCCGGCGGCGGAATTTTCAGCTCGGAGCCGAGCCGGCAGGCGCGACCAGGTAGGTGCAGGTCATGTCGATGAGCTGCTGGCGCACGTCGGCGCGGGGGACCGTCTCCTCGTCCTGCCAGATCAGCACGAGCACCACGCCCATGATCGCGTGCGTGAGCACGTAGGCCGCTGCCTGGTGATCGAGCGAGGGCTGCAGGTCCTTGCGCTCGGCGAGCGCGCGCCCGAGCGCCTTGGCGAAGGAGGTCTGGCTCTCCACGACGGTCGGCACGAACCCCAGCGTGAACGCGATGCGCATGATGGTGCGCGGGAGCTTCGTGTTCGCGACGTAGGTGGTCAGCGCGTGATCCACGATGCGCTCCACGCTCTCGCGCAGCGACAGCTCGTGGGTGGCGGCGAGGATCTCCTCGAAGTCGCGGAGGTTGTCCTCGGTGACCTTCGCGGCGAAGCCGGCGAGGAGCCCGTCACGATCGCGGAAGTAATCGTAGAGCGACCCGATGCCGACGCCCGCGCGCTCGGCGACCTGCTGGACGGTCACGCCGTCGACGCCGTCGGCGTTCTCGAGCCGCTCGCCCGTCGCCCCGAGGATCGCCTCGACCACGCTCCGCGATCGCGACTGCCGCGGCTTCTTGCGCAGAAAGACGTCGTAGAGCGCCTCCATGCGAGGAGATCGAGCCATCGGGTCCTAGAGCGCTTCCGCTTCGATGCCCACGCGGAGCTGCGCGAGCGTCGGGAGGTCGACCGCCTTCGACTCGAGCTCATAGGCCTCGGCGCGCAGCGCGCCGAGCTGCTCGGCGATCCGCTCGGGCGCGGTGCCGCCGGCGCTCTTCTTCGCCGCCACCGCGACGCGCGGGTCGAGCACCGCGAGCACCGACGCGTCGAACAGCGGGCTCACCGCCTGCGCCTCGGCCAGGGTGATCTGCGTGAGCGGGATCGAGCGCTCGCGCGCGAGGTGTACGAGCTGGCCGGTCGCCTTGTACGCCTCACGGAAGGGCATTCCCTTGCGGACCAGCGCCTCGGCGACGTCGGTGGCCTGCGTGGAGCCGTCCGAGACCGCGAGCAGGCACCGCTCGCGATCGAACGTGAGGTGAATCATCGCCGCGCGCACCGCGCGCAGCGCGCCACGCACCAGCGGCCCGGTGTCGAGCGTGGGCTGCCGATCGTCCTGGAGATCGCGCGCGTAGCCGGTGGGCAGGCCCTTCACGAGCGTGAGCATCGCGCTGAGATTGCCCACGCCTCGCGCCGTCTTGCCGCGGACCAGCTCGAAGACGTCCGGGTTCTTCTTCTGCGGCATCATGCTCGAGCCGGCAGCGATGGCATCGCCGATCTTGAGGAACGCGAACTCGCTGGTGGTGAAGTCGATGACGTCGGTGGAGAGCCGGCTCAGCGCCAGGAGCGTGCGCGCGCCGGCCCAGGTCCAGTCGAGCGAAAAATCGCGATCGCCGACAGTGTCGAGCGCGTTCGCGGTGATGGTCGGAAAGCGAAGGAGCTCGGCGACGATGTCACGATCGATGGGCAGCGACGTCCCCGAGCACGCGCCGCAGCCGAGCGGCGAGACGTTCGCGCGATCGACGGCGAAGCGCAGCGTGTCCCCGGCGCGAAGCAGCTGGTTCGCCCATGCGATGAGCAGGAACGCCGCGGAGATCGGCTGCGCGCGCTGCCGGTGCGTGTACGCGGGGAGGATGACGTCGCGCTCCGCGTCGGCGCGGTCCGCGAGCTCCTTGACCAGCATGGCGACCTCGCGCAGCGTCTGCGCGGCCTGATCGCGCACGTGGAGGCGCAGCGCGAGCGCGACCTGATCGTTGCGCGAGCGCGCGGCGTGGAGGCGCTTGCCCACCTGACCGAGGTCGCGCGTGAGGCGCGCCTCGATGGCCATGTGGACGTCCTCTTCGCCGTCATCGAGCACGAGCTTGCCATCCATCGCGTCGTCGAACATCGCGAGCAGCTTGCCGCGCAGCTGCGCCGCGTCGTCGGCGTCGAGCAGCCCGACCTTGCGGAGCATGGTGACGTGCGCGGCGCTGCCCAGCAGATCCTCACGGACGAGGGTGCGGTCGTGGACGAGCGAGGTCGTCCACGCGAGCAGCTCCGGGACCATCTCGGCCCGGCCCGTGGCGTCCGTCCGGGCGAGATTTCCTTCCTGGCAGCACGGCGCTTCGTCCATCGGACCCTCCGTCTTCTTCTCGCCGGGAGTATGACCGGCGCTTCACAGTCCGCGGTCGCGGTCGATCGATCAGTGGGGCAGGATCGCGCCGCGGCGCTGCTGCGGCGCGACCGGAGCAGGAGCGGGCGTCGGCGGCGGCGTGGGGGGAGGCGCCTTCTGCGTCGCCGCGGCCTGCTGGACCACGGTTCCGACGGGCGATCCCATCGTTTCCGTCGGGTCTTTGGGGGGCGTGCTGAGCGCCCAGATCAGACCGACGGCGAGAAAGAGCACGGCACCGACAGCAGGAAGCCACATCGGGGTCTGCGGCTCGGGCGGCGGCGGCGGGCCGTGGTCCTCGTGCGCGTCGTCCTCGTCGTGCGCGTCATGCGAGGACGTAGAAGAGGGCTGATTTCCGTCACTTGAACTCATGGCTCACCCGCCATGCTGTTTCCCACCCTTCGCGCGGTCGTGTCAAGCCACACGCCCACGAGGGCGACGCGGCGCTCGCGGTCGCTCCGGGCACGGCGGGTGCTAGATTCGGAGTCGAATGGCGCGCCCGACCTCCCTCGCTTCAACCCTCGTGGCCTCCATGCTCGCGCTCGTCGCGATCCTCGCGAGCGCGTCCCCCGCGCTGGCGGCGCCGCCTCTCCCTGCCCTGCCCGGCTTCGACCCGGGCAGGTCTGCGGCCGCCCCCGCGCAAAGCGCGAACGACGTGAACGGCTTCACCGCCGAGCAGGTCCGGCGCGGCGTCGTGCAGATCGAGCAGGGCGGCCGCCCGATCGCGGTCGGAACCGTGCTCCTCAAGGACGGCCGCGTGCTTACCTCGCTCTCCGGTCTCGGCGCCGTCGATCAGCCAGAGATCCGCTACGCCGACGGCACCGTCGTGAAGGCCAAGATCGGCCATAGCGACAAGGCATGGGACCTCGCGCTCCTGATCCCGCTCACCGGCAAGTGGGTCGACGGGCTCGTCCCCACCGACTCCGATCCCCAAGGCGCCGACCTCCGCTCCTTCCTCCCCAAGGGCGGCAAGCTCGCGGCAGCGCCGGTGGGCGTGAAGGGCCGCCTCGACGCGAAGTCGAAGGGCGGCGACGCGCTGAAGAGCGCGCTCGACCTCGACCTCAAGGGCAGCCCCAGCACGCCGGGCGCTCCGCTCGTCGACGGCAACGGCCGCGTGGTCGGCATCGTCGTGCGTGCCTGCAAGGACGGCGGCGCACCGCCGCCCAGCGCTGCGGCGCCCGGGGCTGCGGCGCCCGCGGCCACGCCGTGCAGCGGCATCAGCATCGGCGCGCCTGTCTACGTGCTTCGCGGCTTCCTCATCAAGGCGCCCGCCGCCGCGGTCCAGCCCCCCCCGTGGCTCGGCATGGGCGGCGCGCCCAGCGTCGAGGGCAGCGTCAAGGGCGTGAAAGTGATGGGCGTAGCCCCGGGCAGCCCTGCCGAGAAGGCCGGGCTGAAGGCCGCCGAAGACACGATCGTCGCCATCGACGGAGCCCCCACCGAGACCCCCGAGGCGCTCGCCGACGTCATTTCCAAGCGCTCGATCGGCCAGCAGGTCAAGTTTCTCGTCTTCAGCGGAGGCAAATTCCGCGAGGCGATGGTGACGCTGCGCGCGGCGCCCTGACGCGCATCACTAAAGAGCGCGGTTGACAGAGGCCCCCTCGCCCCACGACCATTCTCGCGTGGGACTCCGCATCGAGGTTGCCGGCGAGACGAACGTCGGGATGAAGCGCACGCACAACGAGGACAACTTCTCGATCATCGAGGACAGTGGTCTCTACGTCGTGGCCGACGGAATGGGTGGCCACGCCTCGGGCGAGGTCGCCAGCAAGATGGCGGTGGACTCGCTGAAGGAGTTCTTTGCCGCGACGGCGCAGGATCCCGAGCGGACCTGGCCGTACAAGATGGATCGCGCCAAGGGCTACGAGGAGAACCGGCTCATCACCGGCATCAAGCTCGCGAACCTGCGCATCTACGAGACGGCGCAGCGTGAAGCCGGCAAGCGCGGCATGGGCACCACCATCGTCGTGATGTTCGCCGTCGAAGAGGGCGTCTACGTCGCGCACGTCGGAGATTCTCGCGGCTACCGGATCCGCGACGGCAAGATCGAGCAGCTCAGCGAGGACCACTCGCTGCTGAACGACTACATCAAGATGAAGCGCCTCACGCCCGAGGAGATCGCGAACTTCCCGCACAAGAACGTCATCGTGCGCGCGCTGGGCATGAAGGACACCGTGAAGGTCGACACGCGCTTCGAGACGCCGCGCGCCAACGACATCTACATCCTGTGCTCGGACGGCCTCTCCGGCCCCGTCGAGGATCCCGAGATGCTCGAGATCTGCACGAAATACCAGGATCTGAAGATGGCGGCCTCCAAGCTGATCGAGCGCGCCAACGAGAATGGCGGCCCGGACAACATCACCGCCATCCTCGCGCGCTGGGTCGACGACTCCGCCGCCTGAGCTCGGCCTGTCTCGCTCTCCGCTCTCGTACCCCGCCTTTCGCGCGCTGTGGCTCGCGGGCATCGTCACGTTCCTCGGATCGTTCGTGCAGAACGTCGGCGAAGCGTGGCTGATGATGGACCTCACCAAGAGCCCGCTGCCGGTGGCGATGCTGACCACGGCGTTCGTCGGCTCGTCGCTCTTCATGATGCTGCCCGCGGGCGTGCTCGCCGATCGGCGTGATCGCCGGAGCGTGGCGATGGCCTCGCAGGTGGTGCAGGCGGTGGCAGCGCTGGGGATGGCCGCGCTCTCGTACACGCATCACATCACGCCCGCCGCGCTGGTGCTGGGCGTTGGCCTGCTCGGGATCGGCATGGCGCTGGGCGCGCCGGCGTGGGCGGCGCTGGTGCCCGAGCTCGTGCCGCTCGATCTCGTGGCGGAGGCGGTGGCGCTGAACGCGGTCGCCTTCAACATCGCGCGCGCGCTCGGCCCCGCCATCGGCGGCATCGTGCTCGCGCGCTTCGGCGCGACGACCGCCTTCCTGATCAACGCCGCGACGTTCGGCGCGGTCATGATCGCGCTGTCGATGTACCGCGGCGAAGCGAAGCCGCCCGCGCGCGGCTCGATGCGTCCGCTCGCGTCGACGTTCTCCGCACCCTGGAGGCTGGTGGTCGGCCCCGGCGAGCTGCGCCCGGCCTTCGTCGCGATGCTCGGCTTCACGTTCGGCGCAGGCATGTTCTACGCGCTCACGCCGGCGTTCGGCAAGGACACGCTCGGCGCGTCGGCGCTCGCCTACGGCGTGATGATCGGTGCGATGGGCGGGGGCGCGGTGCTCGGCGCGTCGATCATGAAGCGCCTCCGCGCGCGCATGCCGCCCCGTGTGCTCGTGACTGCCACGATGACGACGTTCGCGCTCTTCGTCGTCATCGTGTCACGCGTGAGCTCGGTGCCGGCCGCGATGGTCCTGCTCGTGCCCGCGGGCGTGGGGTGGCTCGGATCGTTCTCGTCGCTCCAGGCGCTCGTCCAGATCTGGGCGCCCGAGACGCTCCGCGCGCGCGTGGTCGCGCTCTACCAGCTGGCCCATCTCGCGACCTGGGCGCTCGCCTCGGCGTTCGGCGGCTTCCTCGCGGACCACTACGGCGTGCGCTTCGCGATGCTCACCGGCGGCCTCCTTTGCGCAGGCGCGGCCGCCTCGACGTGGCGGATGGGCCTACCCCCGAGCTTCGTCGGTTCCGCTGTGGTCGTACAGGCGACGGACTGATCGATCCAGATGGATGGCGCATGATCAGCCCGCGCGTTGGGGGAGAATGCCCTGGGTGTGAAATTCCATCCTGGCAATCCGCGGCATTGGCGGCCGGTCCGCAGAGGATCCAGCCGCCGCCAGCGTCGGCACGCAAGGTGCGAGAGCTGTCTTCGTCATGGCCAAGAAGACCTGCAAGTCAGCCCACCCCCAGCGACCGCGCGGTCCGTGGCCCACAGTGCTGGTCGAGATGGCCGCGGCCAATCGCGACGATGGCGGGCTCGGCCTGAATCATCTCCTCGAGGAGGCCGGCTTCGCGAAGAAGCCCGCGATGACCATCATCGTCAAGCGTCCGCGCACGCGGCTCGTCGATCCGCATGTCGACGACGTGCTCGATGCGCTCCGCGCGCTCTGCGCGTGATCACGCGGAGGCCGCCTCTCGGGTAGCCTGAGAGAATGGTGGAAGAGCCCGTCTTCGAGATGCTCTGGGACTGCAAGTTCTGCGGTCAAAAAAAGCTGCTCGGGCTGACGCATCGGTTCTGTGCTGGCTGCGGAGCGCCGCAGGATCCGGCGGCGCGCTACTTCCCCGCGGACCACGAGAAGGTCGCGGTGAAGGACAGTCCGTTCGTCGGCGCGGACGTCGCTTGCCCGGCTTGCCGCCAGCCCATGAGCCGCGCGGCGACGTGCTGCACCAGCTGCGGCAGCCCCATCGACAAGGGCGTCCAGGTGGCGATACGCGCCGACGTGGTGGTGCCCGCGCCCGGTGCCGCGCCGTTCGGGGCGGGCGATGCGTTCGCGGCTGGCCGCTATGGGCCGCACGCGCTTCCCGCGCCAGGCGCTGTCGCGCCACCGGCGAAGAGCTCGCTACCGACGGGGCTCATCGTGGTCGGCGCCGTGCTCGCACTCGTCTTCGCAGCGGTCCTGGTGTTGGTGCTCTGGAAGCGCGAGAGCGCGCTGGTGGTCACCGGTCAAGCATGGGAGCGCAGCGTGGCTGTGGAGCGTCTCGAGAACACCAAGAAGACCGCGTGGTGCGACGAGGCCCCGAGCGGCGGCCGCGAGCTCTCGCGCGGCAAGGAGCAGCGCGGGACGAAAGACGTGAAGGACGGCGAGACCTGCCAGACGCGCAAGAAGGACAACGGCAACGGCACCTTCAAGGAGGTCCGCGAGTGCCAGCCCAAGTTCAAGAAAGAGGCGGTGCTTGCCGACCGCTGCACCTTCGAGGTCAGCGAATGGCGTAGGTCCCGCAGCGTCGATGCGAAGGGCGCGAGCCTCGCCGAGCCACCGCGCTGGCCGGCGGTGGCGCTGACGCGGCCTGGCGGATGCGTCGGCTGCGAGCGTGAAGGAGGACGCAGCGAGAAGTACACCGTGACGCTGCAGGACACGAAGACGAAGGCGATCGAGCGCTGCGACCTGCCAGAGTCCCGGTGGACGACGTTCGCTACGGGCTCCAAGTGGAAGGGGCAGGTCCGGGTGATCACTGGCGGCATCGCCTGCGACGGGCTGACGCGCCTCTGAGCGCGCGCGGAACCGGGCTGGACGTCAGCGAACCGGGGCGTCCGACCGCAGGCGCGCCTGGCCCTCGCAGCGCAGCAGGTACCCCTTCACGAACGAAGAGAGGACCGCGGCCGGGCCGCGGAGGCTCGGGTTCATGGCCTCGAGCTCGCTCACGTCGCTGAAGGAGCGGTTCTTGTTCGCGTACGCGATGACACTGCCATCGGCATCCGCGGAGAACACGAACGCCGCGGAGTCGGTGCCCCAGATGCGCGCGGCGGGGCGCGCCGCGAAGCCGAAGTCGGCGCTCGTGGCCTGCCCGCCGAAGGTGTGGAAGCGCCACGCCGCCGGGATGGCGCGCACGCCCCTCGTCGCCGAGAGCAGCGCGGTGACGAGCGACGGTGAGTCGGAGAGCGAGATGACCTCGGAGGCGGCGCGGTCGTGGAGCGCGCCGAGGCGCGCCGTGACGGTCTCGGGACGGGGCGACGCCGCGACCAGCGCCGGCGGCACGAACATCACGTACGGGACGTGCGCGCGGCCCTTCTCCTCCGAGGCCCCGGGCCACAGGCCGATCTCGCTGGTGGCGTGATCGGCGGAGAGCACCACGACGCTGCGGCTCGCGAGCGGCGACCCCGCGAGGCGCTCGAGGAGCTCGCCGAGCGCGTGATCGGCGTAGGCGATCACCCCCAGGCGCGAGCAGTCGTCGGCGCGCGCCCGCGGGCTCTTCGGGCAAGCCCGAGCGACGCGCTCCTCGACCTCGCGCGGCATGTCGGTGGGCTGCAGGAACGGAGAGTGTCCGCTGAGGGTGAGCACGAAGTTGTATTGCGCATGCATCTCCACGGCGTTCCGCGCCTCGGCGTGGAGGAGCACTTGCTGGTAGAGCGCGCGGTCGGAGACTCCGCGCCAGCTGCCCTGCGGAAGGCCCGCCGGCAGGTCGGCAGCGTGGGTAGCCTCGACGCCGTGGTAGCGGAAGAACTCGAGCATGCTGTCGTACGCGAGGTCGGAGGCGTAGAACGCGCGCGTCTCGAAGCCGCCGTCGGCGAGCACGTCGGGGAGGCAGCGCAGCGGTACGTGCCCGAGGTCGCGCGCGACCGCGACGTTGAAGGGCAGGCTACCCACGCCGCAGAGCAGCGCCGAGAGACTTTGCGCGGTACGGAAGCCGCCCTGGAAGGCGCGGCGGAACGCGACCGTGTGCTCGCGGTCCTGGTAGAGGCGGCTCAGCACGGGAGTGAGCTCGGGCGGCGCGAGCGGCTGCAGCGCGTGGATGTCGTCGGCGCGAAAGCTCTCCATCGCGATCTGCCAGACGATGATCGGCTGCGCGCGGTCCTCGAAGAGCGCCGCGGAGAGCCCCTCGAGCTCACCGAGCAGGGCGTCGGCGCTCGCGCTGCTCGCCGGCCGCCGATCGAGGGGGCGCGCCAGCGGATGTTGCGCGGAGCACGGCTCGTCGTGCTCGAAGGCGACGAGGCGCTCGGCGCTCTCCTGCGGGTAGCCGAGCTCGCGGAGCCCCGCACGCTTGTCCTCGAGGGAGTACTCGTGGGTCGCGAAGAGCTGGCGCATGCCGTCGGTGAGGGCGGCGTGCTCGCGGAACGAAAGCGTGCCGAGCGCGACGGTCTCGATCGGCGAGCGCGTCTCGAGGTAGCCGCCGGTTCGGGGGAAGAGGATGCGGCCGCGGTAGACGAGCCCAGCGCCCACGAGAAGGAGCACGACGGCGCCGAGCGCGAAGCCCGCGACGTCGGAGAGAGAGCGCAGCGAGCGCTTGGCGGCGCGGCGGTATGCGAGCAGCAGGAGGCCTGCTGTCACCAGCACGAGCAGGCTCGTCTTCCAGTAGCGATCGAGGAGGAGCGTCGGCAGCTGGCCGACCACGAACGTGCTGCTCGCGAGCGCCAGCTTCGTCTCGAGGTACGTCGGGTAGAGGCCGCGTTCGAGCTTCGACTCGATGGCGCCTACCGAGAACATCCAGCCGAGGACCACGATGACCAGCGCGAGCAGCGCGCTCGTGCCGGGGCCGAGGCGCGCGGCGCGGCTCTTCGGCCAGCGCCGCGCGGCGATCGCGGAGGCGAGCAGCGGGAGCACGAACGCGAGCAGCAGCGCGGGGCCGACGTAGAGGAGATCGCCGAGCAGGCCCGCGCAGAAGAACTGCCAGCCGGGCCGGCCGTGCTGCGTCTCGTTCGCGGCGTAGACGCGGCGCCCCGGAACGTGCGCGAGCAGCGCGAGGGCGATGGGGAACCAGCCCAGCCGAAAGGCAGGCCAGAGGCGACGCATGGGGCTCTCGTACCAACGCGCGGGGCGGTGCGCCAGCGCGGCGAGGTCCGCGCCCGTCGACCCGGGGAGATCCAGCCTAGAAGGTGCCGCCCAGGCCGAGATCGAAGCCGCCCTCCTTGCGCGGGGCAGCGAGGGGCGATAGCGCGACGTTCGAACGCGCGGGTGCGGGCTTCGAGCGCGCGACCGAAGGCTCGTCGTCGACGCGCTCGTAGGCCAGGACCGCGGGATCGATCACCAGCGCCGCGAGGACGCCGAACGCGCCGCCGACCAGGCCGCCCGCGAGGCCGCAGTACGAGCGGCAGTTCGAGCCCGCACCCTCGGCCAGCGCGCCGCCCAACGCGCCCACCACCGGGAGCCCCACGCGCAACCCCAGGCTGCCGAAGCCTCGCGCTACCTCACCGTGCGCCCAGTGGACGATCGGACCGCCCAGCACGTAGCCGCCCACCGCGAGCGCCGCGCCCGCGGAGCTCTCCGACTTGGCGGCCACCACCGGCACCACCACCAGCGAGAGGCCGTCGACGATGAGCGTCTGCCAGCCGTACCAGTGGGTGTGCTGCTTCCGCGGCGCTGCGGCGGGCTGCTCCGTGGCCGACTTCGCGGCCGGGGCCGGGCGGCCCACGCGGAGCACGACGTCCTTCGCCACCAGCTCGCTCGCCAGCGATGCCATCGCATACGCTCGCTGCCACTGGTGCTGCGTGCGGGCCGATCCGATGAGCAGCGAGAACCCTGGCCCTGCGTCCTGGAAGTTGCCGGCCACGAGCCGCGCGCGCGAGACCGCGAACGCGCTCTCCCAGGCGTCCGCCGACGCGGAGGAGCCCTCGTCGGTCCCGTAGCCCGGCAGCGGCGCCGGCTCCGCCGCGCTGCGCGGCGCGATGGTAGCCCC
>JAYTBL010000392.1:0-4422 GCA_043736975.1 Polyangiaceae bacterium | reverse complement strand
GCTTCGCCGCCTGCCACGAAGCGGCGACCAGCGTGGCGTCGCAGCGGCGGGCGATGCTCCGCACGAGCCCCCAGAGCGGCTGCACCGCCCCGCCGACGCCGCGTGACCAGGTCGCGGGGCCGAGCATCGGTAGGTCGCGCGCGAGGCGGGCCTCGAGGACACCCGCGTAGGTGTCGATGAAGTCCGAGTGCCACTGGAACGTCCGGACCCCGTAATGCGACCGCTTCGCCCTCATCGCCCCCAGCGCCGCCAGGTAAGGGGAGTGGACCTCGAGCACGTCCGGCCGCTCGCGCGCCACGATCCCAGCGATTTTGTCGAATCGGAGCAGCAAATGGTACGTCGGATCGTAGGGCGAGGCCGGCCCCCCGATCCGGATCACCCGTGCACGAGGTTGCGCTCGTGCTAGGTCGCTACCTACATAAGCCACCTCTTCGTCGCCGCTATCCAGCCCCCCGGGCGCGACGACGATGTGCTGGTGCCCGAGCCGGCACAGAACTTGAGACTTGAGAGCTAAATGGCTTCGAACCCCGCCGCCCCTTTCGGAATAGAATTCCGTCACGTCCAGAATCTTCATGGCACCAGCTCGGTGGTCTCGAAGCTTCCTGCAAACGAGACTACGCACCCCGAGAAGGTCGCTGTTTCGGCGATCCGCACGCCCAGGTCCGCGTTCTCAGGTCGCGACGAGGTCGCGAAGCAGCTGAGCGAAAGCCCGTTCGCGGCCCTCTCGGCCCGCCACGGTCGCCCGTTGAAGGTGGCCATCCTCAGCGATTTCACGCGAATCCCCTACGCGAACGGTGCAGCGTTTCAGACACGGTTCCTGTACCAAGAATTGCGTCGGTGTGGTCACCAAGTCACAGTCATCGGCCCCAAGGACCCTGACTCGACTCCGGATGAGCTAGCTCCCGGGACCATCGAGATCCCGAGCCTGCCGCTGAGCACGTATCCAGGCGTCCACGTCCCGCTGCCCCTCGAGTCGTGGGTCTACGACGCGAGCCGCTGGGACTTCGACATCGTGTTCGCCCAGACCACCTCGCTGCTCCTCGAGTTCGGCGTCTGGCTCCGCAAGATGCGCGGCATCCCGCTGCTCTGCGTGAACACCACGCACCTCGCCGCCGCCTACGACGTGCTGCTCCCCGAGAGCATCGCGAAGCTCGGCTGGGTGAATCAAGGCCTCGAGTTCGCGCTCAAGCGCCCCTACGAGAAGCTCTTCGCGAGCATCTACAACAACTCCGACGGGCTCGTGGTCCTCTCCGAGGGCCTCCGTTCCTACTGGCGCGAGCGCGGCGTCACCGCGCCCATCCACGTCATCCCGCGCGCGGTGCAGCCCGAGATCTTCGACAAGCCGCTGGGCGAGGACCCGTACACCCACCTCACCAGCTCCGACCCGCGCGCGAACGACGCGACGTGGCGCGGCGCCCGTCTCCTCTGCGCCGGGCGCCACACGCGCGAGAAGGCCCAGGACCGCATCATCCGCATCTTCGCGCGCCACATCGCGCCCGTCGATCGCGAGGCCACGCTCACCATGCTCGGTGACGGTCCGGACCGCGCGCTCTACGAGCGCGTCGCCAAGGAAGAGGGCGTCGAACACCGCGTGTTCTTCCCCGGCGAGGTGCCCTTCACGCGGATGCCCGACTACTACGCCTACGCCGACGTCTTCGTGCACGGCTCGCTCAGCGAGACCTACGGCAACGTCCTCGGCGAGGCGCTGTGGTGCGGCACGCCGACCGTCGCCTTCGCCGACGGGATGGGCGTCACCGCTCAGATCAAGGACCGCGTCAACGGCGTCCTCCTCTCGCCCGGCAACGACTCGGACGGCGAGGCCGAGGCGAACGCCGCGTTCGGCCGCGCGGTGCTCGATCTCCTCGGCGATCCCCAGGAGCGCGCCCGCATCGGGATGGGCGCCTCGAAGATCTGTCGCGAGCGGAACTCGCCGATGGCGGTCCAGCGCCGCATCGCCGACGCCTTCCGCCATGCCCAGGAGCACGCCGCGACCTGCGGCATCCGGCCGGCGATGGACGGCCCGCGCGTGCTCCAGTGGATGACGACGCTCCGGCACTTCCGGACCTGGTCGACGGTCAACGGCGGCGTCTATCTCGCGGGCAAGCTCCGGCCGGCCGCCGAGAAGAGGCGCAAGAGCAATATCCATCCGCAGATCGGGCGCTGATCCACTCACGATGTGAGCGGTGATCGCCCGCTTGCGCTCGCGCGCGCGAGGCGAGATCCTGAAGCGGTATGGGGAGCTTCACACCTCCCACGGACCGAGACGTTCGCACGCATCTCTCGCCGGGGGACCGCCTTGATCGCTACGAGCTGCTCTGCGTCCTCGCGCAGGGCGGCATGGGCACGGTGTGGCTTGCGCGCATGAGCGGCAAGCTCGGCTTCGAGCGCCTCGTCGCGCTGAAGACCATCCTTGCGATGTACTCGAGCGACCGCCAGTTCAGCGACATGTTCCTCGACGAGGCGCGCATCGCCGCGCAGATCGATCAGGAGAACGTCGCCCGCATCCTCGAGATCGGCGAGGACCGCGGCGTCCTCTACTACGCGATGGAGTTCATCGACGGCGAGTCGGTGCGCAAGCTCTATCGCGACGTGCGCGCCGCGGAGCAGGCGTTCCCGCTCGGCGTCGCGCTGCGGATCATCGCCGATGCCTGCGCGGGGCTCCACGCGACGCACGAGCTGCGTAGCGACGAGGGCGCGCTCCTCGAGGTCGTCCATCGCGACGTGTCCCCGCAGAACCTGCTGGTCAGCATCCGCGGGACCACCAAGCTCATCGACTTCGGCGTCGCGAAGGCGAACGCGCGGCGCAGCGAGGAGACCGCGGCGGGCACGCTGAAGGGCAAGATCGAGTACATGGCGCCCGAGCAGGCGCGCGGGCTCGCGCTCGATCGCCGCGCCGACGTCTACGCGCTCGGCGCCGTCTTGTTCGAGCTGATCGGCGGGCGGCCGGTGCGCGACACCGACGACGGCAAGCAGCTCGCGGCGTTGCACGATCTCATGACCGGCGTGCCCTACGTGCCGCTGCCCACCGAGGTGCCGGAGGTCGTGCGCGGCATCGTCGACCGCGCGCTCGCGCGTGACCCACGCGCGCGCTTCCCCACTAGCGACGCGCTGCGCCTCGCCATCGAGCAGGCGATCCTGGTGACCGGCCTCGTGGCGACGCACGACGAGGTGGCGAACGTGCTCGCGCACTTCTCGCGCGAGCGAACCGCGAAGCGCAAGGACGTGATCGAGCGCGCGATCCGCGCGGCCACCGAGGGGCGCCTCGACGCCGCGACCATCGTGGCGCCCGCTTCGGCGGTCTACCCGGCGGCGGGGTCCGATCCCGCGGCGGCGGCGCCGTACCCCGCGGCGGCGACCTCGCGCTCCTTGGTCACGCTGCCGACGGGACCATCGATGCCGACCGGCGCGACCTCGATGACCGCGAGCGTTGCGCCGTCGCCGCGGCCGTCGGCGGGGAAGGTCCTCTCGGCGATCGCCTTCGTGGTCGTGGTCGCGATGGCGGGCGTAGCGCTCGGGATCGCGCTCACGCGGCGCAGCGAGCGCCTGCGGAGCGCGGCGGTGGTCACGGCTCCGCAGGCCGCGGTCGTGACGGCCGTGGTGCCGGTGCCGGCGGATCCCCCACCATCCTCGTCGCCGGCGTCGGCTTCCGCGTCCGAGGCGGCGAGCGAGTCCGCAGAGGGTGGCGCTGCGGCCGCGACCGCGACCGCGACGACCGTGGCGACCGCGCGCGGCGGCAAGGACGGCGGCGCCGGCAAGCGTCTGCCGAAGCTCAACGGCGGCAAGGTCGTGAAGCGGGGTGACGGCGACGAGTATGGGTTCTAGACGGCTGCTCTTCGCCCTGGCGCTCTCCGGGCTGACGATGACGATCCCCGCGCTCGCGGCGCCCACCGCGGCGCAGCGCGAGACCGCGCGCCGCCTCATGGACGAGGGCAAGGAGCGCACGCGCGCCGGCGAGAAGGAGCGCGCGCTCGACGCGTACCGCAAGGCGCACGACCTCATGCGGGTGCCCTCGACGGGCATCGCGCTCGCGAAGGCGCACGCCGCGCTCGGTCACCTGATCGAGGCGCGTGACGTCGCGCTCGAGGTGGTGCGCATGCCGCACGACAGCGGTGAGCCCGCGGTCTTCGAGAAGGCGCGGCGCGAGGCGAAGGAGCTCGAGGCGAACCTCAAGCCGCGCATCCCGACCGTGAAGATCATCGTGAAGGGGGGCCCCGCGACGCGGGTGAACGTCGATGACGGAGAGGTCGCGAAGCTGCTGCTCGGGGAGCCAGTGGCGGTGAACCCCGGCAAGCACTCGGTCGCTGCGAAGAACGCCGACAACGTGGAGAAGCGCGCCGACGTCGAGGTCGCCGAGCGCGACGCGAAGGAGGTCGAGCTGACCCTCCCCGTGCCGAGCCCGGCGATCGTGCAGGCCGAGGTCCC
>JAYTBL010000391.1:0-1645 GCA_043736975.1 Polyangiaceae bacterium | reverse complement strand
CGCCGGGGATCGCGCGGCGGCGCGGGTCGACGCGCCGGGGAGGCGTCCGCGGCGATGATCCAGGTGGCGAGCAAGGTCGATCCAGCGGGGCCCGCGCGCCTCAGCAATTACCGAGGATGGACCATGGTAATTGCCTGATTGCCAGTCATGAACCCGAGACTCCACTGGTCGTATCGCCCCAAGTCCAATGCGGGGGGGCTCGTGACGACCGCACGAGGTCCGGCCGAAGGATGGCGCCGCTACGTGGAGGTGAACGTCCGGACGTCGACGTTCAGAACATCTTGGTCAGCATGGCGACGACGGCTTCGAGAAGGCGAATGCCTTGATCGCACTGCGGAGGTGCGACGAGGCCGCCCGCGGGCTCCGGTTGCTTCGTCATCGCGGGATCGTCAAAGTGAGCCGTCCAGCTCCACGTTCACGTCAAGGTCCACGACCACGACCACGACCACGACCACGACTTCACCGGACCTGTTGGCCCAGGTCCTGCTCGGAATCTGGCCGTACTTCTGCCCGGCCGTCTAGTTCAGGCGCTTGGGGATGAAGGGGCCCGCCACCACCGCGCGCTTCAGGATGGCTCGCTCCTCATGGAACTTCGGCTCGAACGTGTAGAGCTCGTCGGAGTCGAGGATCGAGTAGCTGACCTCGGGGTTCTGCGGGCGGAGCGAGCGATATCTGGGGTCGCTGGTGTCGAGCGTGAGCGTGAAGGTCTCGCCGACCTTCATGTCGAGATGAACCAGCGCCATGCCTGCCTCGTCGATACGCGCGAGCTCGCGCCCCAGATGCATGACTGGCAGCCCGCTGCCGCCGGGGGCGCGCACCGCGACGACCGCGGTGCGGACGGTGCGCTTGCACGTCGTCGTGTACTCGGGGGCGCGCGAGCCACGGCGCAGGACCACCTTGAAGGGCCGCGAGGCGCCGCCGTGATCGACCGGACAGAGGACCGCGAGGTCGAAGCGCGTGCCGTCGGCGCCATCCAGCTTGAAGTGGGCGGTGCCGGTCTGATCGGTGCGTCCCAGCATCCCCTGCCCCGAGCCGATCTCGGCGTTCGCGACGGGCTCGTCGGGATCGCCCATCACGCGCACCGTGATCTCCTCGGGCGGCGGCGGGCCGGGCGCGTAGAGCGCCGAACCGTTGCAGCCTGCGAGCGCCAAGGAGGCAGCGAGGAGCGCACGCCGGAAGGACATACGCGGGCGTGGTGCACGCGATGCGCCAGGGCACGGGAGGGCTGGACCGAGGGAATGCGGAGTGTGCCCATCAAGAAAACAAGTGTGTTCCTCAGGCGGGACAGCGGCGGAGAGGCAGGGAGAACCCTGGGGAACGAGCGCGTGATCCGGATCGTGGGGTGCCCGCCAGGGAAGACGCCTGACGAGACAACAGGGAACAGGGAACAGGGAACAGGGAGCTCGGAGACGAGAGCGCCGGGGGGCAGGGGCTCGCCACCGGGGACCGGGGAATCGAAGAGGGAAGCAGCATCGCCGCCAGCGTCGCCGCGATCGCCAACGACCCCGCTATCGCGACGCCCGGTACGAACCCCAGCGCCGCGACGGCGACAAGCGTCGCGCCTGCGACCAACGCCGAGGCAGTAGTCAGTACGACCAGCGCGAGCCCCGCCGCGGCGGAGGCGGACGCGAGTGCAGATGCAAAG
>JAYTBL010000390.1:0-4427 GCA_043736975.1 Polyangiaceae bacterium | reverse complement strand
GTTCCAGTACATCGCTTCCCGTCCCGAGCTCGAGGACATCGTGATCTCCGGCGGCGACGCGTACCAGCTACGCGCCTCGCAGATCGAGGAGATCGGCGACGCGCTGCTCGCCATCCCCAACGTGCGCCGCATGCGCTTCGCGACGAAGGGCCCGGCGGTCATGCCGCAGAAGATCCTCACCGATCACGCCTGGGCCGATGCGCTGACGCGCGTCGTCGAGAAGGGTCGCAAGCTGCACAAGGAGGTGGTGCTGCACACGCACTTCAACCATCCGAACGAGATCACCGGCATCACCGAGGACGCGATGAACAAGCTCATGGAGCGCGGGATCACCGTGCGCAACCAGAGCGTCCTGCAGCGCGGCGTGAACGATACCCCGGAGCTCATGACCATGCTCGTCAAGCGCATGGGCCATCTGAACGTGCACGCCTACTACGTGTACGTGCATGATCTCGTGAAGGGCGTGGAGGACCTCCGCACCTCGGTCGACACCGCGATCTTCATCGAGAAGCACGTCCGCGGCTCGACGGCGGGCTTCAACACGCCGACGTTCGTGGTCGACGCGCCGGGCGGCGGCGGCAAGCGCGACGCGCACTCGTACGACTACTACGACCGCGAGACGGGCATCAGCGTGTACACGGCGCCGAGCGTGAAGCTCGGCCAGCATTTTCTCTATTTCGACCCGCTCCACCAGCTCTCGACGGCGACGCAGCGCCGCTGGGCCGACCCGGTCGAGCAGGACATCATGACCAACGCCGCCATCGCAAAGGCCAAGGAACGCGCGCGCTGAATCAAGCCTTGCAGCCGAGGCAGGTGGCGAGCTTCGTCTTGTGGACGACGACCTTCTTCTTCTCGACGTCGAACTTCTGCTCGAAGACGAAGATGTCGTCAGCGCCGCCGACCGTGAACGGCTTCGACGGGCTGAGCGGCTTGAGCTTCTCGCCTTCCTTGCCGCTCGTGTCGAGCGTCACCTGGAATTGCTCGCCCGGGGCAGCCTGGAGTGCGAAGTGGGCGGCGCCGGACTCGTCGGTGCGCGTGATGACCTTGCCGAGATAGAGCACCGGGAGGTTCGCGCCGTTCTCCGCCTTCACCGCGACCACCACGTGGCGCTGCATCGGCGGGCACGCGACCTTGAACACAGGGGCGCGGCCGTCGCGCGTGCGGGCGAGGCGCATCGAGATCGGCTTCGCGGGCGACGTGTGCCCGGAGGGACAGCGGATCGAGGCATCGACCATCTCGCCATCGGCGCCGTTGAGCGTCAGCTCCGCGAGGCCGTCGATGCCCGTGGTGGCGACCGTCTTCTCGTTCCTCGTGACGAGCGCGCCCATGATGGGCAGCCCCGGATCGCCCTCGACGGCGATCGCGACCTTGAAGGGCGGCGGCGGCGGCGGCTCCAGCGTGACGTTCGCGCAGCCAGCTATTCCAGCGAGCGCCGCGGTGGACGGCGCGACGAGGACGAGGAAGAGGCAGGGCACGAGTGAGCGGGTGTAGAGCATCTAGGAGAGGACGGACGAGCGTCGAAGGCCCTCGATTCGTCACCCGATTGGATGACCTGCCCCGCTTGACCCGCCCCGCGTGGCAGGTACCGTTTGTAGCAATGAGTCGTGCGTCCGGAATCGCGTTCCTTCTCGCCATCACTGCCATGACCTCGGTGATGGGGTCAGGATGCAAGGACCTCGACCCGCCACCCACGCCGCCCTTCCAGATCTTCATCCGGATCGAGAGCGATCCAGGCCAGCGCGTGATGGGCGCCACGGTCAGCCGGAACAACAAACCGCTGGGCACCACCGGCCTCGATGGGCGCGCGATGCTGACCCTCGCGGGCGCCGAAGGCGAGACCACCGACGTGACGGTCAAGTGCCCGGATCAGTTCACCTCTCCGGCCAAGCCCACGAGCATCCGTCTCACCCGTTTCGCGGACAAGACCAAGGTGCCGGAGTACAGCGTGAGCTGCCCTCCCATGCTCCGTCGCGTGGTCGTGGCGGTGAAGGCCGAGAACGGTCCGAACCTGCCAGTCGTGTATCTGAACCACGTGATAACGCGGACGGATCTGTCCGGCGCCGCCCACTTCGCCCTCGAGGTCGCGCCTGGCGCGCAGTTTCAAGTCACCCTGGACACTGCAGAAAACGCGAGGTTGAAGCCTCCGAGCCCGTCGAAACCTTTCACGGTGCCGCAGCACGACGAGATTCTGGTGTTCGACCAGAAGTTCGAAGTGGAGCGCCAAAAGGTCGTCGTGTTTCGCCCGAATATCCCGAGAGCCCTGAATTAACGGCCCGAAGGGCGTTGTCATCCAGTTGGGTGGATCACTTTTCCCCCACGCTTTCGGATCGTTCGCGATCCACTCGTCGAAAAGGTACGCGATCCTCGTACCCTACAAAACTCCGCCGGAACGTTGTTCGGCAGACAACAGCGGGATGTTGTTCCGCTGACAACGGCCAGGGTCAGGCTGGCATGTCTCGTGGATATGTTGTCTGCGACGCAACGGGGCGACGCAGACCGCGTCCCTCGCAGACTCAGACACCCGCCACCCCCACTTACCCAGGAGAATCTCACATGTCCAAGGCCTCCACACTCCTCAAGACGCGCCTCCTCTCGAAGTCCCGCGGCGCGACGATGGTCGAGTACGCGCTTCTCATCATCGCCATCATGTTCCTCGCCGCGATCGGCTACCGGAACCTCGGCAAGTCGGTCAAGCAGAACGCCGTCGACGCGGATACGGAGCTCAAGGGACGCTGATTCTTTCGTTCGGGGTAGTCTAGTGGCGCGGCATGTTCGCCGCGGCGCAGTGAGAGCCGGATGAACGAATCGCTACCGCATCAGCACGTTGTCTTCATCGTTGCAATTGCTGTAGCCGCCATCGCGGCCCTCACGGACTGGCGCCGCGGCGAGATTCCGAATTGGTTGACGTACGGAGCTCTGGCCCTCGGGCCGATCCTGCACGCCGGTCGGATGCTCGCCGCGCACTCGACGATGGAGAGCGCTCTGACCGAGGGCGGCTACTCCATCGTGGGTGCCCTGGTCGCATCGATCGTCCCTGCCCTGCTCTACAAGCAGGGCGCCATCGGCGGAGGAGATCTCAAGCTCCTCGCCTGTCTCGGGGCGCTCCTCCAGACCATGCTCGGCGTCGAGGCCGAGATGTATGGATTCTTCGCCGCTGCGCTCATCGCGCCCGCCCGGCTCGCCTACGACGGCAAGCTGATCGCCACCCTGAAGAACGCGTTCACGATCCTCGGGAACATGTTCTTGCCCAAGTCGAAGCAACGACACGTGGAAGAAACCGCGTTGTCGTGGTTCCGGCTCGGTCCCGCTTTGTTCTTCGGAGTTGCGCTGACGGCGTATCTCCACTGGTAGGCTCCTTGCACGGGTGATCCCCGGAGGAACGCGAGATGATGCGTTGGATTCGTGCGCGCCGCCGCGGCGCGGTCATGGTCGAGTACGCATTCCTGCTCGTAGCAGTGGGGATTCCTGCGGTCGCGGGCCTGACGGCTGGCGGCGTGAAGATGATGGCGAGCTACCAGGCAGGTCGCGACGCGATGCTGGCGCCCTTCCCGTGATCACACCGATGAAGAAGCTCAACGCCGACAAGAGGGGAGCCGTGCTCGTCGAGTTCCTCGTCGCGCTGATGCCCCTCATGATCACGTTCTCGTGCTTCGTGCAGCTCGCGCAGAGCGCGACCGCAAAGCTCGTCGTGAAGCACAGCGCCATCGTTGGCGCCCGCGCCGCTGCGGTCATCTCCAACAAGAACAACAACACGCCCGATCAGCCCAAGGGCGCGAACCAGGCGGACATCGAGGCCGGCGTCAAAGCTGCGCTCGGCCCCTGGCTCCCGCACATGCAGAGCGTCCAGGTGCAGGTCGAAGACCAGTCTTCGTGCGACGACCCCTATGGCCTCGTGAGGGTCACCGTGACGGTCGAGCACAAGTGCGAGGTGCCGTTCGGCGGCCGCCTCGTCTGCGGGGCTGGCGGCGCGACGCACACGTTCAGGCAGGCCTACAGCTTCCCGCACCAGGGAGCTCGCTACAAGGAAGGCGGCGGAGCCGACTGCAGCAGCGGCGGCGGCGGCGGCGGCGGGTTCAGCGGAGGCGGCGGCGACTTCGGCGGCGGCGGAGCCGGAGGTACCTTCTGATGCGAGAGCTCATGACCGAAACCTCGACCATCAAGCGACTCCACAACGACCAGCGCGGAGCCATCATGTTGATGGGACTCTGCATGTCGTGTTTCTTGATCGGCGCGCTGTGGTTCCTCATCGGGATCGGCGATGCGATCGTCTTCCGCGACACGATGCAAGAGGCGACCGATCACGCCACGTTCACGTCGGCGGCGCTGCACGCGAAGGGGATGAACTTCATCTCCGCGTGCAACCTCTTCATCCTCGCGCTGATCGCGGTCCACATCATCATGGGCCTGATCCACGACATTCTCCTCGC
>JAYTBL010000389.1:0-10542 GCA_043736975.1 Polyangiaceae bacterium | reverse complement strand
GTACGAACGAGCTCGCCGGCGCGATGGACGACTCGGACCACGACACGGGCGAGGTGGTGTCCCAGCGGAACTTCAGGTCGAGATCGAGGGTGCCGCCTCCTTGCAGGTTGCCCGGGGACGGCGTGCTTTGCTGCGGCGCCTCGTTGACGCTCGTGTTGAAGACGTTGAGGATGACCCTGGCCGCCGAGAGCGAGAAGGCGACGCTCGGGGAGGGTTCGTCGGCGATCACGGCACTCACCGCCAGCAGGCCCGCGTAGGAGCTGCTGGCGGCGCCGAGGTCGGGGGGCAAAGGGAGCTGCACCTCGATGGTCGCGGTCAGGTGCACGCCTCGCGCGGGCCCGGCGAGCTCGAGCTTCCACGCCGCGAGCGCGTTCGATGGATCTTCGGGGAAGGTGACGGCGAGCCCGCCGCCCGACGCCGACGTGCTGCCGCCGCGGTCGGAGCTGGCAACGAAGCCATTCGTCGCGCCGCCTGCAAAGTCGAAGCATCGCGGCGCGAGCTCGCCGCCGTCGACGTCCGCCTGCGCGTCGATGCTGGCCGCGTCGGGGACGCCGGCCTCGGGGGCATCATCGGTCCCGAAGGTGGTACACGCGGCGCTGCTCAGGAGCGTCGCGATTCCCAAGGCCACGCGGCATGCCTTGCGCATCCAGCCATCATACACCTCCCCGACTCGCAGCCGCGCGTCCGCGCCTCGCGCATCGCATTCGATGCATGACGAGGTGACCCGAAGGCCCCGGACGTCAGCGCGCGCACTCTGCGACCTCGATCACCGCGCTCCACTCCTTCGTGCACGTCCCATCGCGGATCCCGCCGTCCTCGATGCACGGGACGACCAAGGCGTCGGGCGCGGCGCCCGCGTCCTCCTCCACGAAGACGTCGATCTGCTCGCCGTAGCGCAGCTTCGCGAGCCCCGTCACGCCGAACGCGCCGATCGGGATCCGGATGCGGGCGGACTTCTTCGCGGCATGAACCTTCGCTGCGGCCTCGCGTGCGTCTCCCGCGTCCGCGGCCTGGGACCAGCGGACGACGCAGTCCTCCTCTGACTCCGCCGCGCCCGCGATCACGTACGCGCCGCCCTTCCCCGGCACGTAGCGCGCGCGCTTACCGCAGCCGTGCGCCCAGAGCTCTCCGTTCGGCTCGCGGACGTCGATCGCCGTATCGCACGGGAGATCCTTCTTCGCCATCACGAGGATGGCGGCCAGGATCTCGCCCTTCTCCCGCTGCAGGCGCGTGACGGGATCGTCGACGCGCTTGGCGGACCACTTCATCGCCAGGGGGATGGCCGCGAGGAACGCGGCCCCGACCAGCGCGAGCACGATCAACCGCGGCTGCTTCTTCTCGCCTTCCGTCACTCTACCTGGCCAGCACTCTACTTCAGCTTCGCGCGCCAGCCATCGGCGTTGCACCGGAGTGCATAGCGAGGGGCAATCGCGGAGGCCGGCGAGATCCTCACCGAGCACGGCCACCATCGCGTCCGTGTCGTCGTCGCTCAGGGGCGCCTTCTGATCGCGCGCCGTGCCGTGGCGACACCTGCGCGCGGCACCACGTCTCGAACGATCGAAAGTCCGTCGCGTACGCCTTCTGCGTCGCGCTCGCGCGCGTCTCCGTGGAGACGGCAGGGCCCCGGGCGCGCTCGATGCGAATGCACGCAACTGGCTGCCCGCCCGGCCGACTGACGGATCAGGCGATGCAATACCCCCGTGCGACCTCCGTTCACCGCGGCGTCCACCACGCGCCGTGGCCCCGGTTGGCGGCCGCCGCGGTCCTCCTCATCGGCCTGCTCACCGTCGCCGCGCCGGCGTCTGGCGCCCCCCCCGAAGCCGCCACGTCCAGGGCCCCGGGCGACCCTCACGCGGCCAAGCGTCGTGCGCCCTCGGGCAAGCCGCGGCACCTCGAGGTACCGCCGTGCGTGATGATTGATGCCGGCATCGGGGCGGCAGACACGCCCGAGGAGCTCCACCACCGAGGTCACTGCGAGGAGCTCGACGGGCATCTCGTTGCCGCGCTCGAGAGCTACGAGATGGCGCTTCGGCGGCATCCCGTCGTCAAGCTTGCCCGGCAACTCCAGGCGCGAATCGGCGTCATCGTTCCTCGGCTCGGCTCTGTGCGTGTCGATGCGAGCGCCTGGCCGACCGGTGCGCGCGTGCGCGCCGGAACGCGCGTGCTCGCGGGTGAGCATCCCTGGGTCGACCCCGGCCGCGTGGCGATCGCCGTCGACGCCCCTGGCTTCGAGGAGAGCACGCAGCTCGTCGACGTCGCGCCCGGCGAGGAGAAGGCCGTCGCGCTCCCCGCACCGCGTCCGCTGGCGCCAGTATCCTCACAGCCCTCTGGCGCGACCGCGATCGGTCCACCTGCGCCCCTGAGGTCCACCGCTACCGGCCGCCGAGCGAACGCGGCGCCCGAGGAGGAGTCCATCCTCCGACCGCTTGGCTATGTCGGGCTCGCGGTGGGCGGCGCCGCGCTCGTCGCGGGCGGTGTCACCGGCTACCTCGCGCTCGATCGGGGGGGCGTGGTGCGTTCGGAGTGTCCAACACCCCACTCGTGCAGCGCGCGCGGCGAGGCCGCGGCGCGCGCGGGCGCGTCTTTCAGCACGGCCAGCAACGTTGCGCTCGCCTCCGGCGTCGTCGTGGCACTGGGCTCGCTCGCGCTCGTCCTCCTCGGGGCGCCGAAGCCGCGGACTGTCGCCGTCGCAGACTTCGTGCTGCTCGGAGGAACCTAGGATGTGGCGCTTCGCCGTCGCCGCGCTCGCCGTGCTCGCCGCGCTCGCGGCTTCAGGATGCGCCTCGGTGGTGGGCCTCGACTTCGACACCTACGCCGTCGGGCTCTCCAGCGAAGGCGACGCCGCGCAATGCGTGCCGCACGCCACGCTGCGTTGCCTGTGCGCCCTCTCGGAAGGCGTCCAGACGTGCTCGGAGAGCGGCCGGCTTTCCGCGTGCGAGTGCAACGACAGCGGCGGGGCGCCCGCGACGGCGCCAGCCAGCCTGTGCGGCAACGGCACCGTCGATGAAGGCGAAGCATGCGACGACGGCAACCTCGTCGCGAACGACGGCTGCAGCCCGCTCTGCGTGCCCGACGGTCGGCCACCCGCCGTGGAGAGCTGCCCCGGCC
The DNA here is from genome assembly GCA_043736975.1 of Polyangiaceae bacterium. Taxonomy (GTDB): domain Bacteria; phylum Myxococcota_A; class Polyangia; order Polyangiales; family Polyangiaceae; genus Labilithrix. Next base: position 7,434 of record JAYTBL010000389.1, on the reverse strand, counting down.
AGCCCGTCGAGGTCGCGCCAGGTCGCGCTGTCGGCCTCGACCTCGCGACCTTCGCGCGGGGCTCGAACGACGCCAGCGGGGGCTGCGGGCTCATGAGCCAGCCGGACCGCGTCTACGCGGTCCGCGCCTCCCGGACGGGCACCATGACAGTTGCCGTAGCGTCCGACGCGGCGCTCGCCTTCTCGATCCGAACGACATGCGCGGCGCCAGGTACCGCCCTCTCGTGCGATGCCGTCGTTGCCGGCGTGCCCGTGTTCCGCCGCATACCGGTGGAGCTCGGGCAGACGTACTTTGTCGTCCTCGAGCCCCAGCAAGCCTCCGCGCAAGCGGCGTATTCCATCACCTTCGGCGGACCCTGACGCGTGCGGCATCGCATCGCCACCATCGTCGCGATCGCCCTCTGCGCGTCGCCCTTCGACGCGCGGGCATTCTGCCGAGCGATGACGTGCAACCCCGCGAAGGAGACCTGTGCGGTCGACGACCGCGGCTGCGTCACCAGCGGGACGGCCCTCCGCTGGCCCGCCGAGCGCATGCCGCTCGTGTTCCGCTTCCAGCAACAACACAGCGCGCGCCTCGTCCCCGAGGAGACGACCGCCGCCGTTCGTGCCGCATTTCATCGCTGGTCGGATGTCGTCTGCCCTGACGGTCGGCGGACCTCGCTTCGCTTTCGGGAGGGTGAGGACCTGGTGGCGGACAAGCCGCTCGAGGCCGACGCGCCGCGCCCCGAACCTTTCGGCATCTACTTCCGCGATCGCGGCTGGCCACACCCGCGCGGCGACGATCAGACCGCGCTGACCACGATCGACTTCGCGCCGAGCAGCGGCACGATCCTCTACGCGGACATCGAGGTGAACACGACGGCGTGGACCTACGCCACGCGCGACGTCGGAGAGGGAACCGATCTCCAGACGGTCGTCACTCACGAGGTCGGTCACTTCATCGGTCTGGCGCACGGACGAGAGCTCAACACCATCATGGCTGCGCGGCTATGCGACAGCGGCGACCGCTGCGCGCGCGATCGCGTTTCGTCGCGCCGGCTCGCCGCCGACGACATTGCCGCCGTCTGCGCGCTCTACCCGCCGGATGCGGAGGGCTCTCTCCCCGCGCCACCATCCGCCGCCCCTGCATCCTGCGCGGTTCACGCGGTGGGCGCTTCGCCCTCCGCCTCCGCACGCTTGCCGCGCGCGAGTCCCCTGTTCGTCCTCGCCGTCGCAGCTATCGCGATGATGTGTCGAAAGACACGCAACCGCAGTCGCCGATCGGCCGACTGAACCATCGCCCAAGAGCGAACCCCGCTCTTACCCGGAGAGATCCATGCAAACCACGTCCACATCTTTGGCATTCCTCGCGCTCGTCACGCTCGCCGCTTCCGGCTGCACGGCGTCGCAAGACGACGACCCGAACACCGCAAAGAAAACGACCGAGGATCCGCTCACCGGAGGGGTGAGCGGCTACCTGTACCCGACCTTCGCCAAGGAAACCGGGATGCTGCTCCTCCCCAACTGCACGGCGACACGCGTCGGCCCTCGCCATATTCTCACCGCGGCCCATTGCGTGATGGATACGGCGACGAAAGATGTACTCCCGCGGTACAAACGTGGCGCGTTTCTATCGATCACGCAGAGCGTGGACGACCAAAACGCAGCGGACTGGAGCACCATTTCCGTAGGGCACGTCTGGGTGCATCCGACCTATGCCGCCGCCTTCCGCTTGGGTTGTTTCTTGTCCCTGACCTGCACGCGCGATTACGGCGCCTCCGACGTCGCGCTCATCGAGACGATGAACGACATGCCGAGCACCATCTCCAGCGCGCGCGTTGGGACCTCCCGCTACGAGGCATCCGGCTACCAGCGCCGCGTCGTCATCGCCGGATACGGATGCCAGTGGGGCATCGCGAACCGGGACGGGGGCTGGGGCCCGACGACGCGCAGCATCGGATTTTCCGTCTCGCCGATCGAGCCGATCTCGAGCATCAACAACTATGGTCCCGTACTGAGCAACGCTCAGTTCTGGCCCTTCGGCGCCTCGTACTTCCTCACCCCCGGCTCCTCGCACCCCAACGGAACGGCGAGCCTGTGCCCAGGCGATTCGGGAGGCCCTGTGCTGCTCAGCCGCTCCGCCTACCCTGGTGGCCCGGCCTATCACACGAACGTCGTCATCGGCGTCAATGCCGACTACACGTTTGCTGACGAAAGAACTGGCTCGCCACGCATCTCGACGTTCAATATCCACACGCGACTGTCGAACGATGCCCCGAACTTCGTCGGTGGCTGGCTGCAAACGATCCTCCCCTACTCGTCGTTCCTCCAGACGATGGATCCCTGATGGATCCTTTCATGAAGACACGCCTCCTCCCGTGGGCGCTCGCGGCGCTTCTCGCTGGATGCTCTCGCCAGAGCCCGCCACGAGAACGCGACGCGGAAGCGGAGACCGATGCGGCAACGACCGCCGCGACGGGCCCCGCCGAGGCCAGCCTGCCCCTTCCAACGACGCCGGTAACGACGCCGGCAACGACGCCCGCCGAAGCACCGACGCCCGGACGCGCCGTCCTGTCCTTCGCCATGGATATCCATCGCACCTGGCGAGCCGACATCGAGCGGCGGGAGACGACGGCGGCGCTCTCTCCGCTGTCCATCGCGGGCGCCCTCGCGCTACTTCACGCGGGCGCGCGCGGAGAGACGAGGGATGAGCTTGCGCACGCCCTCCACCTCTCGCCAGGAGTCTCCGCAGCCGATCTGCTCAAGCTCGAGACGCGCGCTGCGGCGGGCTTCGAGGTATCGCGCGGACAACGAGTCTTCGCGGACGGGAACCTCGCCGTGACGCCGGATTATCGCCACGCGGTAGGCGCCGCATTCGCGTCGCTTGATTTTCGGAACCCTGAACATGCCCGCGGCGAGATCAATCGGTGGACGATGACGACCACGCGTGGGCACATCCCCGCGTTGCTGGGGCCTGGATCGATCGACGATCGAACGCGGCTCGTCCTTGTCGACGCGCTCTTCGCCGCCGCCCGGTGGGCGACGCCGTTCGATCCCGCACGGACGCGCCCGGAAAGCTTCACGACGCTGGGCGGCGCCATCGAGAGCATTCCGATGATGGTCGCCGACACCAGCACCCATCGCTTCGCGAGCACGCGGGCCTACGACGCGGTCGATCTGGCGTGCGCCGACGCAGAGCATGCGCTCCTCATCATCGCGCCGACTCCGGGCCGCTTTGACGAGGTCGACGCGTCGCTCGACCTGAAGGGATTCGATCTCATCGTGGCGTCGCTCGGAACGGGCAGGGTGATCCTGTCGATGCCGCGCTTCCGCGCCGCACTACCGACGACCTCGCTCAAGTCGCAGCTGCAGGCCCTCGGGATCTCGCAGGCGTTCGACGCGCGTGCGAATCTCGAGGGAATCACGCGCGGCCGCCTCAACGTCGACGACGTCGTGCACGCCGCGACGATCGATGTCGACGAGAGTGGAGCGCGCGCCGCGGCGGCGACCGCCCTGGTGCTCACCCCACCCGCCGCGCCGCCGTCGATCACGCTCAACCGTCCGTTCCTGTTCTGGCTGCGAAACGTCCGCACGGGAGCGCCGATCGTGATGGGGCGGTTCATGGGTGGGGGTGGGTGACAATCAATACCGCTCATGACGTCGCGAATCGCGCAGCTCTCCCGCAGCGCGCGCGGACGACGTCGTCACGCAGCTCGAGCAGCAGCATCACGAACGACACCAGCTCGGCGCGCGCGGCGGGCTCGAGCGCGATGGACCACGCCGCCGACTCGAGGAGGCCGAGCCGCAGCTTGAAGACCCGTCGTAGCGAGCCGTCCTCCAGCTCGTCGATCACGTCGCGGCAACACTTCACGGCTTCGTCGATCAGGGAGTCGCTCATGCGCGGACCTTGCCCGCCCCGTGGGGCTGCTGCATCGCGGCCCTGCGAAAGACTTGCAACATCGCACCCGCAGGCGCGTCACTTCGCGAGGTTGGCGCTTCCCGGCGTCGGCGCGGTGATCGCGAACTGGCCCGCGGGGTCGGCGTTGGGCAGGCGGCCCCACGTCTCGCCGTCCGCCGCGGCCTTGGGCGGATAGACTGCGCTGCCCACCACCGCGCCTGCGGGATTGACGAGATAGACGGTCTCGCCGTTCTTGTTGCTCACCCCGAACTCGGCCTTCACGCAGTAGCTCTGCCCGCCGTCGGGGCACGCGAGACCGCCGCCGTCGAGCCCGCCCGCCTGCACGATCAGGTACGACTTCGGGGAGAGGACGGTGCCCGGGGGAAGCAGCGCGGCCTCGCCGAGCTTCGGCCCGCCGCCGTCCTTCTCGGAGTCCGCGACCTTGTAGCCCGAGAGGTCGACAGCGGTGGTGCCCGACGCGACGAGCTCGATCCACTCCTGGTCGGCGGAGATCTCGTTGAGGAGCACCGGCGACGCGGTGACGACCGCGCCGTCCCCTTGCGGCGGGCGTCCGTCGACGGGGGGAGCGCCGGTCTCGCTGCTCGCGCTGCCATCGGCTCCGGGTACCGCGACCGGCACCGCGCCGTCAGTTGATTCGGAGCAGGCAAACGCCAGCGCCGAGGGCAACGCGATCGAAGCAAAGAGGATGACGATACGACGCATGGCGAGCTTCCCTTTCGAGTGAAGAATCAGAAAATGACGCGCCCGATCACGCGCAAGGCCCAGTTGTCCGATCCCGGGACCTCGGCGGTGGCGCGCGCGGTGGGGATGGCGTGGCTGCCCGCGAGGAACACCTCGAGGGGCTCGGCGACGCGGTAGCCGAGCGTGAGCCAGACGGTGCTGATCGCATCCGGGGGCGCAGTGCGGACGTCGCGCACCACGACGTCGACCTTCGCGCCCGCGAGGAGGCGCGCAAGCGGCTCGACCCGCACGAACGCAGTGCCCACCGCCGCATGCTGCGTGCCCAGCTGCGCGACGCCCCAGGCATAGGTGAAGAACGCGCCGCCGCGCACGCGCACGCCCTGCCAGACCAGGCCCGAGGTGACGCGATCGGCGCGCGCCGAGACGGTGCTGGTCGAGCCGCCGGTGTAGGACGCGAAGACGCCGAGCGGCAGCAGCGGTCCCCGCGGTAGCGGATGGATCTCGAAGGCCCCCTCGACGGTCTTGCCGCGATTCAGCTCGCGGCTCGTGTAGCCCTCGCCGTTGTACGCCGCGACGGCGAGCCAGCCGAAGCGAGCGGGCAGCTCGCTGCGGACCTTCACGCCGAGATCGGCGGGCGAGGCGAGCGCGCTCGCCTCGAGCGCCGAGGGCGCGACCGGGCGCATCATCCAGGTGCCGTCGAGCTCGGGGATGGTGAGCGTCGGGACCACACCCGCCGAGACCTCGAGCATCTCGATGGGTCGATACGCGCCGTAGGCCTCGCGCACCCGGAGCACCAGGCTGTCGCCCGAGACGCCGACCAGCGATCCCTCGGACGCCGAGCGCACCGCCTCGAGGAGCACCCGGCCGCGCGCGTGCTCCCACTCGCCCTCGATCGCGCCGTGGGCGCGGGGGAGCTCGAAGCTGTGGAACCACGTCGCGCCGTCGGCCGGCGCCTGGGTGCGGCGATACATGTATTCCGCAAATACCTCGAGCCCGACCCGCACCTTGGCGGAGCCGTGCGAGGCGGCCTCGGTGGGCAAGGCGGGGCGACCTTCGGGCGGCGTGGAGGCGGGGGCCTCGACGCTCACCGGCTCCGGCGCGGGCGCAGCGGGCGGCCGCGCGCTCTCGCTCTCCGGCTGCGCGAGCGCCCCCCGGCTACCGGCGAGCGCCGCGAAGAGTGCCGCTGCCGTGCTGAGGCGTTTCATCATGGTGCGGGCTCGAGCGGAGGAGGCGGGGGCGGCGTCCCGAGCAGCGCGGCGAAGTCGGGGCGCGCGGCGTCGGCGGGATCGAACGGCATCCCCAGCGCGTAGCCGAAGCGCGCCAGCGCCCCGCGGAAGCGCGCGTGGTCGCCCAGGGTCAGCGCGGCATAGCCGAGCGAGACCTCGACCTGCTCCTCGACGAAGCCCTCCGGGTCGAGCGCGATCCGCGCGTAGACCGCGCGCGCGTTGCTCGCGCCGTCGGGCCCCGCGGTGTGCACGCGCGCCACGATCCCGCCGAGCACGCTGCCCGCGCCGGCGAGCGCCGCCGCTGTGCCGCGCGCGCCGACCAGCCGCGAGGTGCGGAGGTTCTTCTGCCCTTCCGTCTCCGCCCGCACCTGGCAGCGCAGCCCGAGCCACTGCGTGACGCCCCACCGCGGCTCGGCGTCGGGGCGCGCCCACGCGGCGCGCGAGGTCTCGAGGATGCGCAACCCGACGTTGTCGTGATGCACGCCGGGGGGATAGAGCCCCGCGATCCCCGAGTCGGCGAGCTCCTTGAGCTCGAGGAGGCGATCGTCGCCGGGATCGTCGGTGGGACCGCGCACCAAGAGCACGAGGCGCACCCGCGGCCAGCTCGAGACGCCGGTCCCCAGCTCCCGCACCGCGTCGAGCAGGACGAGATCGCTGGCCGGAATGGGCACCACCAGCGACGCGCGCCAGCGCTCGAGGGCCGCGGGCAGCGCGGCGTACGCCGCCGCGGGAAGATCGAGAAAGAGGTTCTCCGGATCGCCGGGATCGACGCCGCCGCGCACCAGACGCCGCGTCGTTCCGGTGAGCGTGGTCAGGGTAGCGAGCTCGCGCCGGAGGAGCTCGTCGCGATCGGATCGCGAGAACACATCGCTCAGGATCGGGTTATCGGCCCCCGCGGAGGTGCTGGTGAAGCGCTGCCCCGGCGCGCCGGACGCCGCGCGCTCGATGGCCGTGCGGTAGCCGAGGGCGGTGGCAACGGCGACGGCGCGGGCCTGCGCGGCGGTGGCCGCGCGCGCGGCGGGATCGTCGTCGTTCGAGACCCGCGCGGCGAGCGCCATCCCCGAGACCAGCCGCCGGAGATCCCACAGGTACGGGGCGCGGTCGGCGGCGTCGAAGTCGTTGGGCTCGAGGCCCAGCGTCCCGTCCGAGGCGCGCAGGGCGCCGAAATTCTCGAAGTGCGGATCGCCGATGCTCGGCACGAGGGGCAGATCGAGCGCGAAGCGCGAGACCGAGATCGCCGAGGTCCCGGCGCGCGCGTCGTGCCGGTAGAGCGGCAGCGATCCGCGGAGGAACGAATACGGAGTAGACGCCATCCGGGCGTACTTCCCGGCCATGAGCGCGCGCCGCCCGCGCAGCAGCGGCTCGTCGGCCTGCGCGAGCACCGCGGCGAGCTCATCGGCGCGCGGATCGTCGGGCGCGCCGTCACACGCGCCGAGGACGGCGATGGCGACGGTCAGAGCCGCAAAAACCAGGCGGGCCACGACGCCAGGCTGTAATCGAGGCCTGTCGCGCCGTGCCATGGCGAAGCGCGCGGGCACCGAAACGTTGCGCCCCCGTCGCGAGAGCGACTTGATTCCGTTGTCGGACCGTCACCGGCGGATTGGGGATGGACGAACTGCTGCTACGAAAC
>JAYTBL010000388.1:0-1648 GCA_043736975.1 Polyangiaceae bacterium | reverse complement strand
ACCAACGACTCCAAGCACGCCGCGGTCGTCAAGCGCGGCGCGGAGCGTGAGCATCGTGATCTGTTCGCGACCCGTCCCCCGGATCTCGGTTCCTGCGCCGAGTCCCACGTGAAGCAGACGCTTCGCCCTCCTCCCCCTGATTCCCAGCTGAGCGGCATGGCTGCTAGAAACGAGACATCCGTTTTGTTCACCGTCGACGCTCTCCGCGGGAACGCACGCCTCAACACGCCGGCTCCGGAGCAGTCCCCGGCGTCTGGCTTCATCATCGAGGACGACGAGGGGATCATCGATCTCAACGCTCTCGCCTCGACCCCGCCGACCCGGATCGGCGTCGGTAATCGCTCGGTCGCGCCGCTCTTCGCGAGCGAGCCGCCGCCTGCGGCCTTCGCCGCCGACGTCGGTGACTCCGGCGCAGCCCCCGCCTACTCTGCGGGCGGCAAGCGCGCCATCGCCGGCGTCGCCGCCGCGGCGGTCGCGCTGGTGCTCTGCGCAGTCGGCGTCTCGGCGGTGTTCAAGGGTGAAGAGCCGACCGCCCGCGCCGCCGCGAACACCATGATCGCGCCCCCACCGGTGCTCGCCGCGCCGACGCCCGCGCCCGCGCCTGCGCCCGCCGCCGATCCCGCGCCCGCCAGCGCCTCGAACGAGGGCGACTCCAAGCCCGCGTCGCACATCGGCAAGAAGAAGGGCCACAAGGGCGGCGCGAAGGCCTCGTTCGCGCCCTCGCAGAAGGTCCAGAGCAGCGGCATCTCCGGCACCGGCGTGGCGAAGACCGCCCCCAAGGCCGCCGACAAGTGCGGCTGCAGGGGCGACTTCAACTGCATCCTGCGCTGCACCGCGACCGGCAAGTAGCGTCAGCGCTCGATCGCGAGCGTCACCACGCGGATCGAGGCGTCGCTCGAGCCCGATTTCGCGCGCGCGAGGGCGTCGTCGAAGCGATGGATGCTGCTCGCGGTGCCGATGACGATGCGCGCCTCGCGGGCGCCGGCCAGCGAACGTGACGAGCCGGTCAGGCGCACACCGCCGTCGGGCAGGAGGTCGATCGGGGCGTCCAGCGGGTTCGGCTCGCGGTCACCGATGCCGAACGCGTACACCACGATCTTGGGCGCCGGGGACGCGGGCCTCATCACGACCTCGAACGGCGCGCCCGCCTTCAACGTCGCGGGCGCCGCGGTGTACTCCGGCACGCGCGGGTCGACGTCCGCAGATGAGCCGCGCCCGAAGAACAGATAGGCGCCGGCCAGCGCGATGACGAGGACGGCGAAAGCAGCGAGGGCGACGCGGCGCACCGAGCGACCATAGTCGATCCCTCGCGCGGCGGCCGCGACTGCGTTAACCTCCCGCGGATGCAGGGCAAGGTCGCGATCGTCACCGGCGCGTCGAGCGGCATCGGCCTCTCCGTCGCGCGCATGTTCATCGAGCGCGGCGGGCGGGTGGCCCTGGTGGCGCGCACCGCAGCCACGCTCGAGAAGGAGGCGCGCAAGCTCGGCGACGGCGCGGTCCCCTTCCCCGTCGACGTGCAGGACCTCGCTGCCCTCGAGGCGCTGCCCGGGCGCGTCGTCGATCGGCTCGGTCGCCTCGACGTGGTGGTGAACAACGCAGGCCTCAACCACCGCGGCCACATCGACACGCTCACCGCGAAGCAGCTCGC
>JAYTBL010000387.1:0-4437 GCA_043736975.1 Polyangiaceae bacterium | reverse complement strand
CGGCACTTCCGCTTCGAGCCTGCGCCGCAAGGCGGCAACGTGCAGCGCGAGATCGGCGACGACCGCGTGCAGGGCGCGATGCACGTCGACCTGGACCTAGGCCCGCGCGCCCGCGGTCAGGCGATCGCCTGGCGCATCGAGTGGCAACGCGTGCAATCGATGCGCGACCAGGAGGCGGTGATCGCCGACCTGGTCATCCTCGCCGAAGGCCAGCTCTGATCAGGCGACGACCTCGAGCAGACCGAGCTCGAGGAGCGCGTGCAGGCGATGCAGCGCCTCGGGACGCGGCACGCCGGCGAGGTCGGCGACCATCGTGATGTCGGAGACGCCGTCGACGTGATCGAGCACCGCTCGCGAGGTCGCGCCGCCCGGCAGCTCCCCCGACGCCACGAGCTCCACCAGGTCGAAGGGCTGCTTCTCGAGGCGCACCACGCGCACCACGGAAGACGGCGAGAGGCGCCGCCCGTCGGTCGACGAGGCGAGCCGCTCGCGGCACCCCTCGACCACGAGCTGGGCGAGCGCGTGATCCGGCTCGCGCTCGAGGACGCGCTCCGCGAGGACGAGCGCCTCCGGATAATCACTCGAGAGGTAGCTGCCGTACATCGCGCGGCCCACGGTGCTGGTCGACTCGTTTGCCGTCGGCTCTTCCTCCGCGCCGTCGACGCGCGCGGGCGTCGCGGCGGTCATGGTGCGCGGCGTGTCGCACGGTGCCAGGCCGTTCTCGACGTGCTCGTCGACCATGCGGGCGTAGGACGAGGGGTCGAACTGCGGCGTGATCGTGGGGCGATCGGTGGCAGCTTCGAGCTCCTTGGCCATCGCCTCCGGATCGAACGCTGGGATCAGCGTCTGCTTCTCACGTCGTTCCCCCGACATGAGTGACGGGTTACCAGCGGGGCGGCGCGGGATCCAGCGCTCCAGGGCCAGATCGGGCCGATTGGTCCCCTCACCCTTCCAGGAAGACCGGCGCGAGGTCGTCACGGGCGGCGAATGCCACGCGCGGCGCCGAGCGATAGCTCCCGAACGGCGCGTGCTCGGCGGGCTCGACGATCGCCTGGAGGCGGAGGCGATCGCCCTCCTGCACCACGTGCTCGCGGAAGAAGAGCGCGCCCGCTCCGGTCCGCGAGCGTAGGTGCGGCAGCAGGTGCTCGGGGATGGTGGCGAGGGGGCTCGTCTCGCGGCGCGGCGTGACGCGGAACCGGAAGCGCGCGCGCCGCGCCATGAAGGAGAGCTCCGGTCCGTCCTCGCTGCCGAGGTACACGAGCTCACCGAGGATGATCTCGCCCAGCGAGTCGTCGCGCTCGGGCCCGGCGCTCAGCGCGCGGCGCTCCTGCCGGTCGAGGACCACGCGCTCCAGGATCTCGAGATGGATGATCGCCCCGCGCTGTCCGGTGAAGGGCCTGGTGACGGCGTTCGGGGAGCGCATGGTCCCCACCAGCTCCACCTCGGTGTCGGTCTCGATCCCGGTGAGCCGGGTCTCGACGCCTCGCCGTCCGAAGGGCCACATGAGGGAGCAGGATACGCCGTCCCGGGGCGCGCGAAGTATTCCCCGCCTCCCTGTAAGGCCGACGCCGAGGGCTCGTTCGGTACGGGCCATGCGATATCCCCTGCTTGCCTTGGTCCCCGCGCTCCTCCTCTTCCATGCCGCCAGCGCCCGCGCCGACGAGCCGATGGGCGTCGCCTCCGACGACGAATCGATCGGTACGAAGCCCGCGCGATCGGAGAAGACGCAGGCGGCGCCGACCGCGATGAGCCCGAGCGAGGTGGGCCGATCGTCGATGTGGGCCGAGGAAGGCTCGCCGGACCGGGATCAGCAGCGCGCGCGCCGCGCGGCCATCGCCACCGACCCGCCCCCGAACTGGGCGGTGCTCCACGCCGGTCTCCGGCCCCGCCTCGGCACGTTCGGCGGGATCGCGACGTTCGCCGCCGCGCACGCGCGCACCGAGCAGTTCTATGGCGCCTTCTCTCTGTCCGCGGTCCGCAACGACGCTGGAACGCACATCGGCACCGCGCAGATCGCGCTCGGCCGGAACCTCTCCGACACGTTCGCTGGCGGCATGCAGGTGAGCCTCGGCGAGAACCGCGCGCGCACCTTCTTCGGCCTTGGCCAGGTCGCGCTCGCGTACAACCGCAGCCTCTCGTTCAACGGCGTCGCGCAGCTCGCGGCGTACAACCGCGCGAAGAGCTTCAACGGCCTCGTGCAGCTGGGAGCGTACAACCGCACCGACGAGAGCTTCGCGGGCGTCGCCGAGATCGGGCTGTACGACCATTCCCATCGCGATTTCTCGGGGCTGGTGCAGCTCGGGGTGGTGGCGGCGACGGGCCCGCAGCTGCTCGGCGACTTCGACGACCACGATCGCGAGCGCAAGGAGCGCTTCGCGGGCCTCGCGCAGGTCGGCGCGCTCAGCGCGACCGACGGGAACTTCTACGGCCTCACCCAGGTGGGGGGCGGGGCCTTCACCAGCGGCAACTTCCGCGGGCTCGTGCAGATCGGCGCGCTCGGCGCAGGCGCGGGCAGCTTCCACGGGCTCGCGCAGATCGGCACGGTCGCCCTCTCGCGGGAGTCGATCGGCCTCCAGATCGGCGGCGCGGCGATCTCCACCGAGGAGCACGCGGGCCTCCAGATCGGCGGCGCGGGTACCTGGGCGAAGTCGGTGAGCGGCGGTCAGATCGGCATCGTGAACCTCGCGGAGAAGGTCAACGGCGTGCAGATCGGCGTCTTCAACCATGCCAAGAGCCTGCGGGGCGTGCAGATCGGCCTCGCGAACCACGCCACCGACGGGGTCCTCCCCTGGACCGCGCTCCTCAACATGGGCTTCGGCGACGGCTCGTCGGATCACGGCGGCGACGACGACGACAGCGGCTACGCCGAAGCGAAGAGCCAGGCCCGCCGCTGAGCTGCGCGCGTTGACGCCGGCGCGGGCGTCGGAGAGTCTCTCGCGCATGAGCGAACGGGTGACGATCGAGCGCGACGGGCACGTGCTTCTCATCGGCGTGAACCGCCCGGAGAAGCGCAACGCCTTCGACCTCGCAACGCTGCGCGCGCTCGGGGACGCGTACCAGGTGCTGGCCGACGATCCGGAGATCCGCGTGGGCGTGCTCTTCGGCCACGGCGATCACTTCTCGGCCGGCCTCGATCTCGCAGAGGTCGGCGCGGTGGTGGCGGAGAAGGGCCCCGGGGCGCTCGCGGGCAGTCACGAGTACGACCCGTTCGGCGTGTGGGCGAAGCAGGTCCCGAAGCCAGTGGTGATGGCGGTCAGCGGGATCGCCTTCACGGTGTCGATCGAGCTCGCGCTCGCGAGCGACATCGTGGTCGCGGCGGAGGGCGTGCGCTTCCGACAGCTCGAGGTCGGGCGCGGGATCCTGCCGTTCGGGGGGGCAACGCTGCGGGCGCCGCGCCAGCTCGGCTGGGGCAACGCCATGCGCTTCCTGCTCACCGCCGAAGAGTTCGGCGCCGCGGAGGCGCTGCGTATCGGCCTCGTGCAGGAGGTGGTGCCGCTCGGCAAGCACGTGGAGCGCGCGCGGGAGATCGCGCAGCTGATCGCGCGTCAGGCGCCGCTCGGCGTGCAGGCGACGCTCGAGAACGCGCGGCTCGCGCTGAGCCTGGGCAACGACGTGGCGATCGAGCACCTCAAGGCGGTCCTGCCCGACATCCTGAAGAGCGAGGACGCGATGGAAGGCGTCGCCAGCTTCCTCCAGCGGCGCGACGCGGTGTTCAAGGGCAAGTAGCCCTTCGAGAGACGTTCACCCCGCGAGGATATCCAGGTTCGCTATCCTCGGTGGGTGCCGAATCGAACGCTGACGTCCGGGGATCTCGCGGCCCTCTCCGCGCGCACCCTCGCCCACTACGACAACACCGCGACGTCCTTCGCGGCCGCGACGCGCGACCACGACGTCTCGCAGAACTACGCCGCGCTGCTCCGGGGCATCGCCACCCAGACCGGCAAGGCGCCGCCGTACCGCATCCTCGATCTGGGGTGTGGTCCCGGGCGCGACCTCGCGTGGTTCGCGGCGCAGGGCCATCGCCCGGTCGGTCTCGACGGAAGCGCAGAGTTCGTGGCGATGGCGCGCGCGGCGACGGGCTGCGAGGTGCTCCATCAGAGCTTCCTCGACCTGGCGTTGCCGCCCGCGAGCTTCGACGGCATCTTCGCGAACGCCTCGCTCTTCCACGTGCCGAAGCAGGAGCTGCCGCGGGTGCTCGCGCAGCTGCGCGAGGCGCTGGTGGAGAACGGCGTGCTGTTCTCGTCGAACCCACGCGGCGACGACAGCGAGGGCTACAACGGCGAGCGCTACGGCGCGTTCCACTCGCTGGAGGCGTGGCGCGAGCAATGCGTCGCGGTCGGCTTCACGCATGTCGAGCACTACTTCCGCCCGGAGGGTCTCCCGAGGGAGCAACAGCCGTGGCTGGCGAGCGTGTGGCGGAAGTAGCCTGGTCCCGGC
>JAYTBL010000386.1:0-4439 GCA_043736975.1 Polyangiaceae bacterium | reverse complement strand
GGCGCGATGGCGAGCACCGCGGCGAGCTCGGCCGCGAGCGCGTGATGGACTCTCCGCACGCCCTGATACATCGACTCGTACGGGTCCACGAGGGTCGTGCGGATAGCACGCTTCTTCGTATCGGTCTCGATCGACTCGTTCGCCGTGAACTCGAGCGGCGCCGCCAGTATGCGGGCGACCAGGTCGGCGACGAGGCGGCGCCGGCCTGCGAGGAGCGCGGCGGCCTTGCGTCCGAGAACGAGATCGCCGGCGCGGAGCTGGTCGTCCTTGTCCGTCTCGAAGCGCGCGAGCTTCTGCACGTCGGCTTCGAGGAGGAACAGCTTTCCCTCGTCGAGATCCTCGATGAGGCGGTGGAAGGCTTCCTTCGAGACGCTGTCGTCGATGGGTCTTGCAAGCACGTGCTCCTCACCAAGGAGCGAGCTCGCGGCGCTCGCGAGGACAGCCTCGCGAGCGTCGCGCGGCATGTCGGCGAGCTCTCGATCGACGGGGCGCGCAGCATCACTCGCCGACGAGGCCGACGGCGGCGACGCGATGCCCACGGCCGTGCCTTGGGGCGAGCGACAGGAGAGCACGAGCCGCGAAGAAAACCAGGGCACGGCGCATGCGCGGAACTTAGCACGCGTGCGATGGACGGCTCGCACCACCCATGGTGGCATCCCGCCTGCTCGAGGTCAGGGCGCCGTCTTCCACGCGGCGTCGCCCTCGATGAGCCAGGCGAGCGCCGCGCGAACCTGCTCCTTCACCGGGCCGGTGTATCCGTGGCCTTCCCCCTCGCCGTGCACGATGCGGGGCGTCACGCGCGCGCGACCGAGGAGCTGCGACGCCGGCTCGGACTCGGCAACGCACGAGGGCTGTCCGCAGGCGAAGAGCACGCGCTTGCCGCCGCCCTTCGCATAGGCGGCAGCGCTCGCATCGGTCCACGCCGACTGACCACCTTCGATCAGGATCGCGCGCGGATACTTGAAAGGCGTCTTCGCGATCAGCGTCGCACCGAGGAACGCGCCACGCGAGAAGCCGATGTAGAGGGCAGGCCCTTTCGCGACGTGCTTCGGGAAGATGCTGCGCAGTGCGGCGACCGCCGCGTCGATCTCGCGCTCCACGTCCGGCACCTCCGTCGGACGGAACCCCGACTGCACCACGGCGCCAGCGTTCGGGTCAGCCGATGGTGTTTGGTCTCCCTGGAGACCGAGCAGCAAGGCGAGGAGCCCTTGACCCGGGTTTGAGGCCTGCGCCTGGACGGGCACGTAGTGAGGCGTGAAGCGCGGGCAGATGACGAAGGCGCGCTGGCCGACGAGCTCGCGCCACACCGCGCATTGGCTCTCGGGGGTGTCGCCGATCCCGAGGACCGCGACCACGAGCGGCATCGGTCTCGTCGCACCGACGGGCGAGATGAGGACGGCGTTCGCAAACCCCGACACCGGCAGGAGCGACGATCGAGGCGCAACCAGCGGCGCGAGCTTGACCCCGGCATCGGGCGCCGGCGCGGGCTCCTTCTCCGCCTCCGCCTCGCGTCGGCATGCGCCGGAGATGAAGAGAGCCACGAGGAGCGCGGCACGGAGGGGAGGGCGTCGGATGGTCACGGGGCGCCAATCCAGACTACCCAGGACCTCGACGTGAAGCTCGAGAGCTGCGCTGTAGGCCCGACGATTGCGACCTACCATCGCGGCACCGAGCTCTTGATGGGCGCGATGAACTGGCTCGATCTGACGTCGAGGGGAAGAAGTGAGAGCAAAGGCACAGTGAGCTGGGTGCGTCTGCACGACGAATATCGAGGGTGGCGGCCGTATGCTTCATCCATGACGTACGACCTCCGTTTCGAAGGCGAGCCGCAGCCGGTCGGTGAGGTCCGCGCTGCGCTCGTTGCGTTGCTCGGGAACGGCACGATCCATTGGTCGGAGGGCACCGACTGGCTGGGCGTCGATGTCTGGTACGCGAATGATGAAGGCGATGCGATCGACCCGCCCAAGGCGCGCTCAGGCACGTTCAATCGCGTGGACGTCCACGTGCCTCACGGCACCAGCGCCAAGCTCGTGCGCTTCGCGGTCCGGGTCGCGGACCGCATCACGCAGCTGACCGGGTGGCGTGCATTCGATCCGCAGCGCGACGAGTACCTCGACAAGTTCGAGCATCCATGGCGCGCGGAGGTCGTGCCTGCCGCGCACCGCGTGGAGTCGATCAGCGTGAGTGACGGTTTGGTTCGATTGAAGACGGCGCCCTATGGTCCAGCGCCTGCTGCGTGGACGTGGACGCTCGCGACCGGCGCGCTCGTCGCGGTGCCGCGTGAGGAGACGAAGGGCTTCGTCCCGGGGAATGAGGCGTGGTCTCACGAGGCCAAGCTCGTCGCGTGCTTTGACGGCAAGCGCATCGCGATAAGCAAGCAGTCCGGAGGCCGACCAACGGCGCGCATCGAGAGGTGCGGGGCGGTGCGCGCGCTCGCATTCTCGCCGGGCGGCGCGCTGCTCGCGTCGGGCGCGGACACGCCCTCCATCCGAATCTGGACGCGCGAAGGGAAGCCGCACACGAGGCTCGCAGCGCCGGGGCGCCCGCGCATCTGGGAAGGCGTGCGTGGTCGCTTGTTGACGGACGCGAAGGAGAGCTTGCGGCGCGTTACGGCGATCTCTTTCATCGATGAGAAGAGGCTCGTTGGCGCGTTCGCCGATGGGCGCGTGTGCCTCTACGCACTACCGAACAAGACTGCGCTCGTGTGGCTCGCGCTTCTCGAAGGCGGAGCGTGGGTGGTGATGACACCTGACGGCGCGTGGGATGCGAGCCCCGGCGTCGACGCGGTTCAGTGGTCGTGGGTGACCGACGCCCGCTACTATCGTGACGCGATGGCTCTCGATTCCTCGAAGCGACGGAGCGGTTTGCTCGCAAGCTTCGCGTGACGTACGAAGCGTGAGATCCAGGGACTGGTGACGCGTCGAGTGCCGCGTCCCGGTGCGAGACCATTCGCTATCTGCTCGAGACGGCGGGCGACTACCGGGGTGCATCCGCGAGCCAAGCTAGCCTGGGTCACTTCGCGGCGATGGTCGTCGATACCGGGGACGCCGCGTCCGCGCAGCAGCGGAAGCCCGCGGAGTAGTCATAGTACTCGCGC
This sequence comes from Polyangiaceae bacterium, assembly GCA_043736975.1. Classification (GTDB taxonomy): domain Bacteria; phylum Myxococcota_A; class Polyangia; order Polyangiales; family Polyangiaceae; genus Labilithrix. Next base: position 1,342 of record JAYTBL010000386.1, on the reverse strand, counting down.
CCGTGCGCGGTCGTGCGGTAGTCGCAGCCCTCGCCGTTGAGCTTCGTGTCGAGGTAGTAGCCGCCGCGGAAGCTTCCGTCGTCGGTCCACTCGTGGACCTTGCCGACCATGTCGTGGACGCCATAACCGTTGGTGCACGAGTCCAGCGCGCCGGCCTGCTCCAGCGTGCGCTCCTGCTGATTCGCGCGCGGATCGTTGAGCGTGCGATCGGTGCGCTCGCCGTTGTGGAGGACGTTCATCGGCGACCTGCGGTTCGTGTCGACGCACGCGCCGGCGACGCGCGTGTTGCCGTATGGGAATCGCGTCGACTCGGGGCCCTTGCACGCGGCCTTCCACTCCTGAGCCCGGCAGAGGCGCTTGCTCGACGCCTCGCACGCGCGCCTGGCCTCGACCATCGAGATGTGCGCCTGCGGGACGACGCCCTTGCTCGACACGGCGCGAACCTTGCGGCCGTTCGGCGGCGCGTACGGACTGAACGGCGCCTCGCTGCCGTCGTCGTGGATCTCGATGAGCGACGCCTCGTACTTGTCGACGCAGCTCGCACCAATGTGCGCCAACAGTCCTCCTTCAGAGGACGACGGTCCGCTCTCCGGGCGCGTTCCTGGTCGGGGAGAGTAGGCCAACGTAGTGGGGGATGGCTCGCAAGACGGCGGCGCGGTGTCGGGGGTCGGAGCATGGGGTGGGCGAGATTCCGCGGTCGCTGGACGTAGGGCGGGCGGTTATGCCGAGTTGTCGAGCGCCTCATCGCGCGCGCGTTCGGCCGCGAGGTCGAAGACCACCCGTCGGATGCGCTCCGGCGGGACCGGTGAGTCCACGCGTGTCTTCCAGCGACGGCGCTCGACGAACCAGACCGCCTCGACTGCAGTACGTGTACGCGCGCGTGATGAAGTGGCTCGCGCGCCGCGGCCTCTTCCGCGAGGCGGACGCCTCGAACGAGGCGCTGTCGTACAGCGCGGGCGAGGCCATGACCCTCGCGGGGATGCAGCGGGGCACTCTCGAGACGGCGAAGGACGCCGGCGAGCGCGCCGAGCACGAGCTTGCCGAGCCGCCCCCTCGCGTCACCGACGCCGCCGTGCACGAGCGCTTCAACCCGCACGCCAGCGTCCATGTCCCCGCCCACGATGATCTCGCGCGTCTGGCGGCGATGGTTCCGCCGCCGCGCTACCCCCTTCTTAGGCTGCACGGGGTGCTTGCGCCGCGCCACCCATGGCGAGCGCGCGTGGTGGCGCGCCCGCCCGAATCCCAGGCAGGATGGAGCTCGTCGTCATCCAAGAAAAAGAAGAGCACGAGCTCCGTGGCCGCGGCGAGAGCCGAGCCAGGGTCCGCCGTCGTCTCGCGCATC
>JAYTBL010000385.1:0-1651 GCA_043736975.1 Polyangiaceae bacterium | reverse complement strand
GCGACCCGCGCCCGCTCGACGAGATGGACCAGCTCGCCACGCTGCTCAGCGACTGGCCGACGCTGGTGCGCGTCCTCGCCAAGCGCGCGGAGCTGACCGACGACGACGAGGAGCGCGCGAGCCTTTGGCGCCGCATCGGTGAGGCGCGCCGCGACATGCTCGACGACCCGCAGGGGTCGATCGACGCCTACGAGCGGGCCCTCGAGCTCGAGCCCGAGAGCGCGTTCACGCTCGACAACATCATCGGGCTCTACGAGGAGCGGAACGACGCTGCGCGGCTCGTCGATCTCTACCGGCGCCGCGTGGAGCTTTGCGGCGAGGACGATCAGGAGCTCAAGCACCGCCTCCTCCTCGATGCGGCGCGCTGCTACGAGGTCGGCCTCAACGACCGGCGCGAGGCGGTGGTGCTGCTCGGTCAGGCGCTCGCCACCAAGCCCGGCGACGCCGAGGTCATGCAGCGCCTCTCGCTCCTCTACGAGGGCGAGAAGATGTGGCCCGAGCTGCTCGACAACCTGCGCGCGCAGGTCGAGGCGCAGCCCGATCCGCAGGCCCGCGCGGTGCTCACGCGTCGCATCGGTACGCTGCTCGCGAGCGAGCTCGACGACCACCAGAAGGCGCTCGAGGCCTTCCGCGAGGTTCTCGCCGTGGGCTACGACCAGGAGGCCGCGCGTGCGGTCCGCCAGATCGGCGAGTCGCGCGACGAGCTCCGGCTCGAGGCGGCCGACATCCTCGAGCCCGTGCTCCGTGCAGCGACGCAGTTCGAGGCGCTCGCCGACACCCTCGAGCTGCGCCTCCGCGCCCAGTCCGAGCCCAACGATCGCGCGGCGACGCTGCGAAAGATCGCGCTCGTCTCGGAGGCGTCGCTCTCCGATCTCGCGCGAGCGCAGAGCGCGCTCCTGCGCGCGCTCGCCGAGGAGCCGCTCTCCTCCGAGCTCCATGCCGAGATCCAGCGCGTCGCCGCGCTGCTGGGCACGCCCGGCTGGGGGCGCTACGCCGATGCGCTCGGCGAGCGTGCCGCGTCGATCTTCGACGCCAAGGTGACCGCCGATCTCTTTCTCCGCCTCGGGCAGGTGGTCGAGGTGCAGCTCGAGGATCTCTCGCGCGCCGCCGAGGCCTACGCACGGGCCGCCGAGCAGGGCGGTGACAACGCCGAGGTCCTGGTCGCGCTCGAGCGCGTACATGGCGGTCTCGAGGACACCCGGGCGCTCGTCGACGTCATCGAGCGGCGTATCACCATCGAGCCCGACGCCGTGGAGCAGGCCGACCTCTATCATCGCCTCGCGAGCCTGCAGATCGGCGCGCTGCAGGACCGGGCGCAGGGCCTGGCCACGCTGCGCCTCGCCCTCGAGCGCGTGCCCGGGCACGATCGCAGCCGCGCCTCCGTCGAGCAGCTGCTCGAGGTAGAGACACTCTTCGATGACGCGTTCGACACGCTGGAGGGCGTCTATCGCACGCTCGACCGCGGGGCCGACCTCGGTCGGCTCTACGAACGGCGCGTCGGTCGCGCCGACGGCGTACGTGGTCGCACGCGCGCTCGCCTCGAGCTGGCGCGGGTCCTCGAGAACGAGGGCGCCGACGTCGCTGCCGCGCAGCGCGCCATCGAGGCGGCGGTGGTCGAGGACCCGCAGGAGGAGAGCGCGCTCGCCGAGCT
>JAYTBL010000384.1:0-10560 GCA_043736975.1 Polyangiaceae bacterium | reverse complement strand
GAAGGTCGATGCCTTCGGCGTCGCGCATCCCCACCCGCCGACCCTGGCGAACGAGATCTCCTTCCGATCGGGACCGGCCTGCGCGAGCGCCGCCGAGGGGCGGGGGCTGCCCGCGGCGCGCGGCCCGGGCCCGCTCGACCTCGTGCTCACCGCAGAGCTCCAGGCGCAGCTCGCTCCGCTGGCAGCGTCCTGGACGGCGAACCTGGGGAGTGATCGCGCGAAGCTCGATGCCATCGCGCTCCACCTCGCGGGCTTCGGGTACTCGCTCGATGTGCAGCGCAAGCGCGGCGTCGACGCGGTGATCGATCTCCTCTTCATCCATCGCGAGGGTCATTGCGAGCTCTTCGCCACCGCCCTGGCGCTGCTCGCGCGCTCGCAGGGGATCGCGGCGCGCGTGGTCTCGGGGTACCGCGTCAGCGAGGTCAACCCCGTCAGCGGCCTGGCGGTGGTGCGCGAGCGCAACGCCCACACCTGGGTCGAGGCGTGGGTCGACGGTCGCTGGGACACCTGGGACCCGACGCCGCTGAGCGAGCTCGCGATCCGCGGTCGGTCGACGGGCTGGGAGCAGGCCTCGGAGGTGGCAGCGTGGGCGTGGGATCGCACGCTCGCGATCCTCTGGCAGATCGGCCTCGCGCGCTTCGGCCTCGGGGCGGGCGCGGTGGCGATCGTGCTCCTGATCGTGCGGCGCTTGATCCAGGGTCGGGCGAAGGGCGGCGCCGAGGATGGCCCGGCCGTGGCGCGCCCCCCGCCGGCGTTCGAGACGCTCGCGACGGCGCTCGCGCGCGCGGGGTGGGTGCGGACGGCGTCGGAGCCGCTGGAGCGCTTCGCGGTGCGCGTCGACGACGGCGGCGAGCCGTGGGCGAGCGAGGTGGCCCGCGCGCTGACGAGCTATGCTGCGCTTCGTTACGGCGGCGTGGGTGAAGAACCGGCCATATTGCGCCGCCTCACCGAGCTCGCGCGAAAGATCCGCCCACTGACGTGACCGGAGGCCATCGGCTTTGGTATCGTGCCCGGCTCCATGGCCCTCGCCGACTCTCTCGCCGCCTTCGAGCGCGCTCTCCTTCCCGCCGAACGTGACGGACTGCGGCGGCCCGCCAGCGCGGCGTCCCTGACCGGCGCCGCGCGCGAGCTCGGCGCCACGCTTCACCCTTCCTTCGCGGCGCTCTACGCGTGGCACGACGGCGAGTCGAACCACTCGGCGCTCTTCGACGACGCGCTCCGCGGCGAGATGGAGATCCAGTGGGGCGCCTTCTCCGAGGCCCCCTTCGAGATCCGCTTCATGACGCTCGACGAGGTGAAGCGCTCCGGCACCGACCAGATCTGGATGCTGCCCGACGGCTCGGCGCACCGCCGCAAGCCCGACGGCGAGGGCGCGACGCAGGTCGAGGTCTTCCCGTTCGTCTGGATCCAGTCGCAGGACGAGGACAGCGAGCGCAACCCCCGCGAGCCCGGCGATCACGACTGGCTCATCGCCATCGATGCCGTCCATGGCAAGGTGTGGCTGTTCGAGATCGCAGGCGAGAGCCTGGAGGGCGTCGAGGAGCAGGCGCCGGACCTCGGCACGTGGATGGAGAACCTCGCCGAGCTGGTGGGGCTCGCGCGCGACGGCGAAGAAGCGGAGGACGAAGAGGACGCGCCGCCCAGCGCCGCCGACGAGGCCGCGGCCCCCAACTCGCCGGCCATGCTCCTCATGCGCTTCCTGCTGGACCGCAACCTCATCGAACTCGCCGAGGGGGCGACGCCCATCGCGATGGCCACGAAGCTCGTACCGCTCCTCTCCATCCGGCCCCCCAAGCAGGCCGTGAAGGCCGTGCTCGAGACGCTGACGGACAGCGATCTGATCGACGAGGTCTTCGCCGACGATGCGATCCTCTCGCGCATCATCATCGAGTTCGTCGACTGACTACTTCTTGAGCAGCGCCGTGAGCCGCTCCTTGAGCTCCGGCGCCGCCCACTTCGGGATCACGTCGGTCACGAACCGCCGCTGCTCGGCCTCGGGGACCGCGAGCGGCGTCCGCACCACGCGCTTGGCCGCCGCATACGCGTCGCGCGGATGAGCCGCGAGCTTCTCGAGGCGCGCGAGCGCCTCGGCCTCCTCGCCGATCACGTCGATGAGCCCCAGCGCCTGCGCCTCGCTCGCGGGGTAAAGTGCGGCCTCGAGCAGCACGCGCGAGAGCGCCGGACCGGGGACGCGGTTCAGGCACATCTTCGCGGTGCGCGGCGGGAAACGAAGCCCGATCGCCACCTCGTTGAGCCCGATGCGCGCGCCCTCGCGCGCGGTCATCACGCGCACGTCGCAGCAGAGCGCCATGACGCACCCTCCTGCGATGGCGTGACCATTGACGAACGCGACCGTCGGGCCCGGGTGCTCGTAGAGCGCCTGCACGAGATCCTCGAGGACGCCCAGGAACTTGCCGAGGCCGGCCTCGTCGAGCGCGACGATCTCCTTGAGGTTCAGACCGGCAGAGAACGCATCCCCGGCGCCGGTCAGGAACACAGGTGCGTCACCCGCTTCGCGCACCGCCGAGAGCGTGCGCTCCATGAGATCGGTGGAGAGCGCATTCTTTCCCGGACCTTCGAGGCGGATGGTCTTCATGATCTCCCTGCGATAGCAGCTTTGCGCCCGCGCTGAAGCTGCGGTAAAAGTCGCCCATGATGTCGTCCGGTAACCCGGTGGATGCTAGCGGTAAGGTCCTCACCAGCAACCCTCATCTCATCAAGTGGGTCGCCGAGATGGCCGCCCTCACGAAGCCCGATCACATCGTCTGGTGTGACGGCTCCGAGGAGGAGAAGAAGAAGCTCACCGCCGAGGCGGTGGAGCTGAAGATCCTCGAGCCGCTCAACCAGGACAAACTCCCCGGTTGCTACCTTCACCGCTCGAACCCGAACGACGTCGCGCGCGTCGAGAACCTCACCTTCATCTGCACGCCCACGAAGGACGAGGCTGGTCCCACCAACAACTGGATGGATCCCGCCGAGGCCTACGCGAAGGTCGGCAAGCTGTTCGACGGTTCGATGAAGGGCCGCACGATGTACGTCATCCCGTACATCATGGGGCCGAAGGGGTCGAAGATGTCGAAGGTCGGCGTCGAGCTGACCGACAGCATCTACGTCGTCCTGAACCAACGCATCATGACGCGCATGGGCCGCCAGGCCCTGGAGATGCTCGACGCGAGCGACAACACCAACGACTTCAACCGCGGCCTGCACTCGACGCTCGATTGCAACCCGGAGCGCCGCTACATCTGCCACTTCCCGCAGGACAACACGATCTGGAGCGTCGGCTCCGGGTACGGCGGCAACGTGCTCCTCGGCAAGAAGTGCCTCGCGCTCCGCATCGGCAGCTACCTGGGCAAGACCGAGGGCTGGCTCGCGGAGCACATGCTCATCCTCGGCGTGGAGAGCCCCGAGGGCGAGATGACCTACGTGGCCGCGGCCTTCCCCAGCGCCTGCGGCAAGACGAACTTCGCGATGATGATCCCGCCCAAGCGCTTCAAGGGCTGGAAGATCTGGACCGTGGGTGACGACATCGCCTGGATGAAGGTCGGCGAGGATGGGCGGCTCTACGCGGTCAATCCGGAGAACGGCTACTTCGGTGTCGCGCCAGGCACCAGCTACGAGTCGAACCCGAACGCGATGAAGACGGTCATGAAGGACACGATCTTCACCAACGTCGCGCGCACGCCCGATGGGGACGTGTGGTGGGAGGGCAAGGACGGCCCGATCCCCGCCGAGGTCATCGACTGGAAGGGCAACCCTTGGACGTCGAAGTCGCCGGAGAAGGCGGCGCATCCAAACTCACGCTTCACCGCGCCGGCGAGGAACAACCCGTGGCTCTCGAAGTTCGCCGACGACCCGGATGGCGTGCCGATCAGCGCGATCATCTTCGGCGGGCGCCGCGCGACCACCATTCCGCTCGTCATGCAGGCGTTCAACTGGCTCAACGGCGTGTTCTTCGGCGCCACGCTCGGCTCCGAGACCACCGCCGCGGCGACCGGCAAGGTCGGCGTCGTCCGCCGTGACCCGTTCGCGATGCTCCCCTTCTGCGGCTACAACATGGGCGAGTACTTCCAGCACTGGCTGCGCATGCAGTCGCAGATCACGAACCCACCCAAGATCTTCCTGGTCAACTGGTTCCGCAAGAGCAAGGACGGCAAGTTCCTCTGGCCAGGTTTCGGCGAGAACATGCGCGTGCTCAAGTGGGTCGTGGATCGCGCGCGCCTCCGCGTCGGCGGGCAAGAGACCGTGCTCGGCTGGGTGCCGAAGGCGGGCGATCTCGATCTCTCGGGGCTCGACATCGCGCACGAGAAGGTCGACGAGGCGACGAACATCGACCTCGACGAGTGGGAGAGCGAGATCGCCTCCTACGGCGAGTTCTTCGACGGACTCGGCCCCTCGATGCCGCGCGCGCTGAAGCTCCATCGGGATCTGATCCTCGCCCGCATCGAGGCGGTCAAGGGCGGACACGGGTGAATCGCCCCTCGTTCGCGCCCGTCCTCGCGCTGCTCCTCACCTCCACGTTTCCGGGCGCACTCGCGTGCGACAAGCTGGGGCTCGGCAAGAAGGACGGCGGCGACGAAGGCGGCCCCGCGGCGCCGGCCGAGGGCGCGCTCTCGTTCCTCGGCGGCACGTTCGAGGGCGAGATCACGATGCTCGTGACGCCCAAAGGCAAGCCGAACCCCGCGACCATGGTGTTCGGCATCAAGAGCCCAAAGGCGCGGCTCGACATCGCGAACCAAGGCGTCTCCGACAACCCGCTGCTCGCGCAGGGCGGCGCGATCCTGATCGATCCGCCGGTGAAGAAGGCGTTCGTCTTGATACCCGCGCAGAAGAAGGCGATGGTCATCGACTTCGAGAAGATGAAGGCGCAGCGCGCGGCGCGCGCCCCGGGCCAACCCGGCGGCGGCGCGGTCCTCACCGAGCCCCCGAAGGTCGAGAAGACCGGCAAGAGAGAGGTTGTCGCCGGCTACACCTGCGAGCTCTGGAAGGTCACCTCGAAGACCTCGCGCGCGGACATGTGCGTCGCCGAGGGCATCAAGTGGATCGACCTCTCGGACCTCGGGATGACGTCCCCCGAGGTCGCGCTGGCCGCCGCCGCGTCGGACCTGAATCACTTCCCGCTGCGGGTCGTCGCCTACGACGACAAGAACGTCGAGACCACGCGCATGGAAGCGACGAAGATCGAGAGGAAGAAGCTCGAAGACGCGCGCTTCGTCGTGCCCGCGGACTTCCAGGTGCTCGACCTGAGCGCGATGCTCGGGGGTCTCCAGGGCTTCGGCACGACCGGCCGTCGCAGCCCCCCGCCGGGCTTCACGCTGCCGAAGGGCTCGCGCTAGCGCGAGTACTTCAAGGCGAGGATGGTGCGGCGATCTCGGTGCCCGGATCAGCCCGTCGTTGCGTCGGGGAGGGGGTCGAGGATGACTGGGACCGTCAACCGCGTGCCGCCGCGCAGCACCTCGAGCTTCACGGTCTCGTGCGGCGCGCGGCGACCGACCGCGCGTGAGAGATCGCGGGCATGCGGGATCGACGTGCCGTCGACGCTCACGATCACGTCGCCCTGCCGAAGCCCGGCGCGCTCCGCTGCGCTGTTCTGCAGCACCCCGCCCACCAGCGCGCCGCGCGTATCGGCGCCGGCGGCGACCTTCGCCGCGTCGACGTCCTGGATGCGGATGCCGAGCTGTCCGCGCTCCACGTGGCCCTTCTGGAGCAGCGGGTCGATCACGCGCCGCAGCTCGTCGGACGGGATCGCGAACCCGATGCCCTGCCCGTTCGGATTGATCGCCGTGTTCATCCCCACGACCTCGCCGCGCGCGTTGAAGAGCGGGCCGCCGCTGTTGCCTGGGTTGATCGAGGCGTCGGTCTGGATGAAGTCGTCGTAGGGCCCGGCGCCGATGGCGCGGCCCTTGGCGCTCACGATGCCCATGGTGACGGTGTTGCCGAGGCCGAACGGATTGCCGATCGCTACCACCGTCTCGCCGACCTTGAGCGTCTCGCTCGAGCCGAGCGGGACGAAGGGGAGGTTGGTCGAGCCTTCGAGCTCGAGGATCGCCACGTCGAGCCGCTCGTCGCGGCCCTTCACCTTGGCGCGCAGCTCGCGCTCGTCGGCGAGCTTGACCTTCACCACGTCGGCGCCCTCCACGACGTGCGCGTTGGTGAGGATGTGCCCCTTGGCGTCGATCAGGAACCCGGTGCCCAGCGCGTGCTGCTGGCCTGCGCCAGGCGCGGAGCGCCGCGGTCCGCCGCGGAAGAAGAACTCGAACGGCGACCCGGGCTCGCCGTCGGACTCGGCACGCGCCTGCTTACGCGGTGAGTCGACGGTGATGTTGACGACCGCGCCCTTGACCTTGGTGACCAGCGGCGACACGTCGACCGCGGTGACGAGCAGCGGCGGCGGGGCGTTGTTGGTGGCCGCTGGCTGCGCCGAGGCGGGGCTACAGCCGATCGCGAGCGCGGCCGTGAGCGGCAAGAGGACGAGCTTGGTCGACTGAAGGATGGTCATCGTTCTCACGACAACGACAACCATCGACACCGCGATCTGTTCCCGGCCGCACCCGAACGTTCAGGGCACGGCCTGATCGAAGTGGATGCACCAGTTGTGGAGCCCGCCGGTTGACCGACCAGCACCACGTCACGCGCGAGCTTGGTGATCAGGCTCGCGAAGGAGCTGGAGAGGATCTCGTTGGTGTCCTCGACCAGCGGCACCAAGGAGGTCAGTCCGGCGCCGCCCGCGATGACGCCGGTGACGAACATCCGGTTGTCGAACGGCTGCATGACGGTCAGCGCGGGATTGCCACGCGCACCGACCGAGAGGCTCTGCCCGGTGCCGGGGATCTGGTTGATGTCGCGGTACACGAAGGTGGGCGAGAGGAGCCGCGCGTCGCGAGGGGCGTCGGCGGAGGAGTCGATCACCATCGGTCCATCTCCTGCAGCAGCGTCGGCGCCGCTGCCGGTGTCGGTCAGCGCGCCGGACTCGGGCTCGCCGCCGGATCGGCAGTGATCTCGTCACCGCCGCACGCGCACTCGCACTCGCACTCGCACTCGTAGAGGGCGAGACCAGTCACGAGCAGCGAGGTGCCGAGGAGCAGGCGAAGGCGGTGAGCACGCACCGTACCGAAGCGTAGTCGCGCGCGGTCTACTTGTCTGGCGGGAAGACGTAAGCGGCCGCCGCGGCGACCAGCGGGGCACGATCTCGGCGGTAGGTCTCGAGCTTCTCGCGCCGCTCGCGGCTCCAGCCCCTCGATGCCCCTGCGGCGTGCTTCAGCGCCTCCAACGCGAGCCGCCGCAGGCGCGGATTGGCATGCGCCGAGAGCGCGCGCTCGATGCTCGACGGATCGGCGCAGCGCGCGATGGCGCCGTACGCCGCCACCATCGCGTCGGAGTGGAGAAAATCGCGCGTCGCGAGGTCCTCGAGGACCGCCACCAGCTCCTTCCATGCGAACACCTGCCCCGCGAAAGCCACGTAGTGCACGGTGGCCAGCGGATCACGCGCGAGCATGGTGACGAGGCTCTCCGCGAGCAGCCGCAGGTGCTTGCCCGAGTAGGCATGGGGCGCGAACGCGGGCACCAGCTCCACCATCAGCTCGCGACGATGCGAGAGCTCGCGCAGGCGCTCGATCACCGGCTCGACCTCGGTGGCGTTCATGCGCACGAGCAGCGCCCGCGCGGCGGCGAGCGCCTCGTCGGGCCGCGGCGCGCCGAGATGCGCGATGAGCGCGCGCAGCAGCGTACGCTTGCCGTCGGTCACCGGGAGGTAGGCGCAACGCTTCAGGAGGTCGAGCCGCGCCTCCGGCTCCTCGCGGCCCAGAACGCGTACCAGGAGATCGACGACACGCTCCTGCGCGGCGAGCGAGAGCCGCCCCAGCGGCACGTCGGCGAGCTTCGAGGCGACGACCCAGTCGGGGTGGGCCACCGCGCGCTCCAGAATCGGCCACGTCTCGGGCCGCTCGAGGTGGTCCCAGACCGCGCGCAGCAGCGCGATGCGTACGTCCCGATGGAGGTCCTCCTTCTGGTCGAGCGCGAGGATCTCCTGGTAGGCCGCGGCGCCGCCGAGCTCCCCGAGGAGGCGCACCACCTCCTTCGCGACCGTCACCTTCGAGGTCGGCGCGGCGCGCAGGTACGCGAGCACGCGCTCGCGCCGCATCTCGGAGAAGGCCTTGCGCAGGGCGTAGATCGCCCAGCGCGCGCGGGCGTCGTCGAGGCACGCGAGGAGCACCGGCACCCCCTGACCGCCGTCGAGCCAGGGGAGGGCGCGGATCGCGGTCTCGCGAACCGGCTGCCGCGGATCGCTGGCGAACGGTAGCAGCGCGTCCCGCGGCGCGAACGAGAGCTCGGCGAGCGAGCGGACGGCGGCGATGAGCGTCGGGACGTCGCGCTTGGGATCGTTCAGCACGCTCGTCCAGGCGGCGGCATGCACCGCCTGGAGCTTCGAGGTCCAGCGGCCGTGGCCCCGCGAGAAGCGGATCGCCCAGCTGGTCCGGCCGGTCGCGAAGCGTCCGGTCATCGGTGCGTCCGACACGAACGGCGCCAGGAGATCCTGCCGGAAGACCGAGACGTAGGTGGCGACGCTCTCGAGGATCACGTAGCTGGGGTCGACCGCCAGGAGCTCGGGCACGAGCGCGGCGAAGCGCTCCGGCGCATGCTTGCGGAGCAGCGCCAGGGCGAGCGCGGCGACGCCCACGAACGGTTGCTCGCGAGACATCCGCTCGAGCGCGTCGAGCAGGGCCGGGATCTGCGTGAGCCGGAGCCCGAAGCTCCCCGCCAGCCACAGCAGCGCGCCCGAGCGCTCCTGGGTGCCCCAGGTCGCCGCGAGATCGGCGAGCGCCGGCGCGAGGCGATCGACGTCACCCGGCACCAGCGCATCGGCGAGCCCGGCGAGCGCGCTGATCGATCCGCGCTTCTCGAGGATGGTGGTGAGCCACTTCGCGCCCCACGCGGCATCGACGCGGAAGAGGCGAACCACGAGCCGCTCCGCCGCGGCTGCGGCCCGCTGCGAGAGATCGGCGGCATCGAGCGCGTCGCCGACGATCGCGCCGACGTCCTCGAGGTGCTCCGCCGCGTAGCTCCGCACGGGGAGCGCGGCGAGCGCCTCGATCATGGCGAGGCGCACGGGATCCTGCTCGAACTTGCGCGCGCGCACGGTCGCGAGCGCGGGCGCGATGCTCGCGGGCTCGTGGAGCACGCTGCCGAGCAGCGCGCGCATGGCCTTCGCCCGCTCCTCGCCCTCGGGGTGCCCGAGGAACGAGACGAGCACGGCCTTCGCCTCCTCCAACGGCAGGAGCGAGGCGTACGTGTTGCGCAGATCAGGCTGCGTGGAAAGCCGGGGAAGCGCGAGGTGACGACGCGCCTCGCGATGGCGAAGGTCGGCGGGGAGCGCGTCGAGCACGCGCACGGCGATGGTACCGTCGCTGGTCTGCGCCTGCGTCGACCAGCGCTCGTAGGCCTTCTCCCGCTCCGCGGCGCGCGGCCCGTGCGCGGCGACGTGACGGAGCAGGAACCCGCCCCAGCCGCCGCGGCCCTTCGCGAGCCACGCCTCGAGCAGCGCGGCGCGCTGGTCGGCGGCGAGGAGGAGGTACCAGCGCCGCGCGCGCGTGCCGTCCGATAGCGTGGACCACGCACGCTCGACGACGTAGGCGAGCCGCTCCGCGCCGAGGCGATGCGCGACGTGATCGAGGCGCAGGATGCCCATCGCGCCGGGCGGCCGCGTGGGGGCGCCGCGCTCGTGGCGGGCGCGGAGGGCGTCGAAGGTCTCTCGCGGATGCCTGCTCAGCGCGAAGGGAAGCAGCGCGCGGACCAAGGCGCTCCCCGGCTCCTCGTCCGAGGCGAGCAGCACGCGCAGGAGCGCGAGCGCCGCGCTGGGATCCCGTCGCGCGAAGACCTTCGCCACGGCGGCGATGCGCCAGCGCAGGCGCGGATCGCTCTTCATGCGCCCGCCGGCATCGCTGCCCAGCGCCTCCGCTGCGTACTGGCCGAAGCGTGCAGGATGCACCTTTGCCAGGCGCTCCCAGGCGATCGGCCCGCCGGCGCTCTCGAGCGTCGCGAAGAACGCCTCGACGGTCCGCGCGGAGGCGAACGGGAGCGCATCGACGAGGCTCTTCTCCTCGCTCAGCTCGGCGCGCACGCGCTCGAAGTAGGCGTCGAGGGGCCCGAGCCGCCGCCGGGCGCGCAGGGCCTTGGCAAGCAGGGTGCGGGCGCGCGCCGTATCGACCCCCGCGAGGGCGTCGGTCGCCTGAGCGTCGTCGCAGACGATGGGCACCGCCGCGGCGGCGAGCCGTCGCACGCTGCGCGACGGATCCTCGAGCAGGCGCAGGGCGAGCGCGCCGTCGCGACTCCCGTAGATCGAGGCCACGAGCAGCGTGCGCGCGTAGGCGTCCTCGGAGGCGCCGAGCCCGTCGAGCACGGCGCGTGCCTCTTCGTCGGCGGCGGCGGCGGCACGCCCGAGATCGACCATCCTTCGCCAGCGCGCGGCGTGGGTGATCCCTTCGAGCTCGGCGACAAGAGCAGCGGCATCCATGGCGCCAGCGTACGCCTCCCTCGTCCGGCAATCCCCGTCCCTGCAGTGGG